>JAJXSV010000297.1 GCA_021784375.1 Actinomycetes bacterium
GCATGGTCCGGCGCATCCATGACGGCACGGACGAAGGCCGAGCCCACGATGACGCCGTCGGCGAAGCGAGCGATGTCGGCAGCCTGCCGCGGAGTGGAGACGCCGAGCCCGACAGCGATGGGACGTGACGTGACCTCACGGGTGCGGCGGACCAGGGTCTCGGCCGCGCTGGACAGTGCGCTGCGTTCACCCGTGACGCCCATCAGCGAGGCCGCGTAGACGAAACCCGTGGTCTCGTCAGCAACGATCTTCAGCCTTTCGGAAGTGGACGACGGAGCCACCAGGAACACGCGCGCCAGGTCGTGGGTATCGGTGGCAGCGTTCCAGGGGCCGGCTTCCTCGGGCGTGAGATCGGCTGTGATAACTCCCACTCCCCCGGCAGCGGCCAGATCACGCGCGAAGCGCTCCACACCGTAATGCTCGATGGGATTCCAGTACGACATGAGCAGCGTGGGGGCACCCGTCCCGGCCACTTCCGCCACCACCTGCATGACGTCAGCAGTGTGAGTTCCGTTCACCAGCGCTGCCTCCACGGCCCGTTGGATGACCGGGCCGTCCATCAGCGGATCGGTGTAGGGCAGCCCCACCTCCACAACGTCGACGCCTCCGCGCACCATGGCGGTGATGTACGCGATGGACGACTCCACGGTGGGGAAACCAGCCGGGAAGTAGCCGATGAGTGCCGCACGCCCCTCGCCACGGGCGGTGGCGAAAGCGTCATCGAGTCGGGCGTTCATCAGGCCTCCGCCAGTCCGAACCAACGTGCGGCGGTGACCACATCCTTGTCACCCCGGCCGGACAGGTTCACGATGATCGAGGCCGCAGGTCCCAGGGTGTGACCCAGGCGCAGTGCGCCGGCCAGCGCGTGCGCACTCTCGATGGCGGGGATTATGCCCTCGGTGCGACAGAGCAGGGCAAAGGCATCCATGGCCTTGTCGTCATTGACCGGCTCATAGCGGGCACGGCCGATGTCCTTGAGATAGGCGTGCTCGGGGCCGACACTGGGGTAGTCGAGGCCAGCGCTCACCGAGTAGGACTCAATGGTTTGGCCGTCAGCATCCTGCAGCAGATAGGAGCGGGCGCCATGCAAGACGCCCGGTTCGCCGCCGGTGAGGCAAGCCGAATGTTCGCCGGTCTCGATGCCCTTGCCACCGCCTTCGAAGCCCCACAGTTGCACATCGTCATCAAGGAAGGCGTGGAAGATGCCGATGGCGTTGCTCCCGCCGCCCACGCAAGCCGCGATGGCCGTTGGCAGGTGCCCGGTGGCTTCCAGGAACTGCTCACGTGCCTCGATCCCGATGATGCGATGGAAATCGCGCACCATCTCCGGGAAGGGATGCGCACCCGCCACCGTGCCCAGCAGGTAGTGCGTGCTGTCGACGTTGGTGACCCAATCGCGCATGGCCTCGTTGATCGCGTCCTTGAGGGTGCGGGAGCCCGAGGTGACGGCGACGACCTCAGCCCCCAGCAAGCGCATGCGTGCCACATTGAGTGCCTGGCGCTGGGTGTCCACTTCGCCCATGTAGACGACGCATTCCAGTCCCATCAGGGCAGCAGCCGTGGCCGTGGCAACACCGTGCTGTCCCGCGCCGGTCTCGGCGATGACGCGACGCTTGCCCATGCGCTTGGTGAGCAGCGCCTGGCCCAGGACGTTGTTGATCTTGTGCGAACCCGTGTGGTTGAGGTCCTCACGCTTGAGGAAGATGCGCGCCCCACCGGCGTGCTG
Organism: Actinomycetes bacterium; assembly: GCA_021784375.1. Next base: position 1,727 of record JAJXSV010000297.1, read on the forward strand.
GGAGAAACGCCGGGCCTCGGTGAGCGGCGAGGGCCTTCCCGAGTAGGTCCGGTGGAGGTGCGCGAGCTCATTGATGAATTCAGGATCGACCTTGGCCTTGCGGTAGGCCTCGTCGAGTTCGTCAAGGGCTCGCATGAGCGCCTCGGGAACGAACCTGCCTCCGTACTGCCCGAAGTGGCCGCGGCTGTCCGGTAACTGCTCCATGCGGTGGCCTATCGCTCGTGCCGGATGGCGGGATGCGCACCAGCCGTGACCAGCTGATGCACGGATTCACGGGGGTCGCGACCGGTGACCAACGACTCGCCGACGAGCACGGCGTCGGCTCCGGCCTTGGCGTACTGCAGCAGATCCTCGGGCCCGCGAACACCAGACTCCGCCACCTTCGCGATGTGCGAGGGGATGAAGGGCGCAACCTGCGAGAACTGGCCGCGATGCACCTCCAGGGTCCGGAGGTCCCGGGCATTGATACCGATGATGCGAGCACCTGCGGCGACTGCGCGCTCCACCTCCTGCTGGTCATGCACTTCCACCAGCACCGACAGGCCGATGGACTGGGCCCGTTCATGCAGGCATTCCAACGCATCCTGGTTGAGTGCAGCCACTATGAGCAGCACCAGATCGGCACCATGGGCACGCGCCTCCCACAGTTGGTACGAGGACACGATGAAGTCCTTGCGCAGGACGGGAATGTCCACCGCAGCGCGGACCGCGGCCAGATCAGCGAGCGACCCGCCGAAGCGTCGCTGCTCGGTCAGCACGGAGATGACATGCGCGCCGCCCGCTTCGTACTGGGCGGCCAGGGCTGCCGGGTCGGTGATCTCCGCCAGCACGCCCTTGCTCGGTGATCTGCGCTTCACCTCGGCGATGACAGCGATGTCCTCACCGCGGAGCACGGGAAGCACCGGAAGCGCAGGGCGCTGCTTGGCGGCGCGTGCCTTGAGTTCATCAAGCGACACTTGCGCCTGGCGCAGGGCGAGATCCTCGCGGACTCCGACGATGATGTCGTCCAGAACGGTCACGGCGTCTCCCCTCTGCAGGAAAGACTAGACGTTGATCACGGGTGCTCCCGACGCGGGCGCGCGTCCCCATTCACGTGGCAGGTACACCGTGAAACTGGCGCCACCCTCAGGCGCCGAACCCGCCTGCGCCCTGCCCCCCAGCCGCTGCGCCAGTCGGCCCACCAGAGCCAGGCCCACGCCTGTGCCCACCGGACGGATGCCGATGTAGCGGTCGTGCAATGCCGACGGTTCGAAGGCGACCGACATATCGTCCTGGGAGAGGCCGGGACCGCCGTCGCGAACCTGCAACTCCACGCCACCGGGGACCTCGTGCAGTGCCAGCACCAGTGGTTGTCCGGCGGGCGTGACGCGGAGCGCGTTCTCGCACAGGTTGTCGATGATCTGGCGCACTCGCACCGCGTCAGTGGTGATGCGCGCAGGTGACTCCGGCAGTTCAAGGCTGAACTCCAATTGCTCGCGATCGCAGCGATCACGCCACACCTGGCCGGCGCCCACCACCAGTTCGCGCAGGTCCACATCCTGTGGATCCAGCCGCAATTCCACAGCGCCGGCACGCGAGAGGTCCAGCAGGTCATGGACCAGTCGTTGCAGGCGAAGCGATTCATCGAGCATGACTGCGCCTGTGGCCTCGACGTCGTCACCACCGATGACACCATCCGCCAGCGCCTCGGCGTAGCCTGCGATGGCGGTGAGTGGGGTGCGCAGTTCGTGCGACACCGAGAGCAGGAACTGTCGCTGTCGGTCCTCGCTGTTTGCCAAGGCGTCCGACAGCTCGTTCATGGATCGGGAGAGGTCGGCGATCTCTGCCACCCCTCCCTCGACCAGGCGCACGTTCCGCGATCCGTCCGCCATGCGTTCGGCAGCGATGACCGCGTCGCGGATGGGCCGAGTTTCACGGCGGGTGTAGAAGACCACCACGGCCATGGCCAGCATGAG
>JAJXSV010000298.1 GCA_021784375.1 Actinomycetes bacterium
CGACGGGTGCCGACTGCACCACGCTCGTCATCTTCATCCGGCAGGACCATGCGGGTGCGCTGTTGGAGATCCTCAACGAATTCGCAGTGCGTGGCATCAACCTCACCCGCATCGAATCCCGGCCCACCAGGAAGCAACTCGGCGACTACTACTTCTCGCTCGACATCCAGGGCCACATTGCGGAAGCACGCGTGCGTGAAGCGTTGGCGGGCCTGCATCGCATCTGTCTGGAAGTGCGTTATCTCGGCTCATATCCGCGTCATGACGGACGAGCGAATCTGGCACCGGAGACGGCGACGGATGAGGCCTTCGCGGAGTCCATGCAGTGGATCGATTCGCTACGCGAGCACGGACGTCCGCCGGCGGAGTGAACGCGGATGTACGTCAGGACGCCACACCGGGGTCCTGGTACGAACAACCAAGCAACATCCACCCGGATGTACGGGAAATCGCCACGCGTCGGTCGTACGACGTACAACCGAGCGGGCAACTAGCGAACGAGCGTGTAGCCGGCCTCTTCGACCGCAGCAGCAACTTCGTCAACGTTGAGTGCAGCGGCGGATTCCACGACAACCGCACCCGACTCGGACGACGCACGCACTTCGCTGACGCCGGCGAGCTTCTTGATTTCCGACGAGACGGCGTGTTCGCAGTGGCCGCAGGTCATGCCCTCGACCTTGTAGTCAGTGGTGATCATGCGATCACTGTACGACTGGTTGCAGCTTCTACCAATTCGCCAAGAACCTGTCCGAAATCCAGCCCCGCGGCCGCTACCGCTTGCGGGAAGAGTGAGGTCTCGGTCATCCCCGGTGCGACGTTCACCTCGAGGAACCAGACCCTGCCGTCGGCATCGATGATGAGGTCGCTGCGCGAAAGGTCGCGCAGTCCAAGCGCCCGGTGCGCGCGCACCGCGGCCTCCGCTGCAGCGTCCGTCAAGGCCGGCGAGAGGCGTGCGGGGGCGAAGAATTCGGTGGTGCCAGCGGTGTAGCGCGCGGTGTAGTTGTAGACGCCGCCGTCGGGCACGATCTCCACGGCCGGCAGCGCTACTGGCCCGCCCGCCCGCTCGATCACCGAGACCGCCACTTCCACGCCTTCGACGAAGTGCTCGATCAGTGCCACCTCGCCATACGCGAACGCCGCGACCAGCGCCGCCGCCAGTTCGCGCTGCTTACGCACCACGGTGACGCCCAGGCTCGATCCGCCCTTGCTGGGCTTCACGATGATGGGCAGGCGCACGCGCGCCACCACTGCTGCGATGACGGGCTCGGCCCCCAGTTCGCGGAAGGTGGAATGCGGCAGCGCCACCGCAGGCGGCGTCTGCAAGCCGGCGGCGGCCACGATGGCCTTGGCAATGGGCTTGTCGAAGGCCATGCGGCAGGCAGCCGCGGTGGAACCCACGAAGGGAACCTGCAGCGACTCCAGCACATCGCGCAGCGAGCCGTCCTCCCCGGCGGCACCATGCAACATCGGCAAGGCCACCTGCGGTGGTTCGATGGCCCATTCGCGCAGCAGCTGCGAATCGACGTCGCGGACGATGACCTCGACGCCCGCATCCTTCAGTGCTTCGGAGACGCGACGACCGGAGCGGATGGAAACGTCACGCTCGTGCGAGAGGCCACCGGCCAGGACCACGGTGCTCATAGCGAATCCGGCGCGGGAGTGTTGGCACCGAAGGTGGGCATGGGCGTGTGCGGCATGGCGTCAGGACCGAAGGTCTCCAGCAGTTCCAGTTCCGCACGGATGACGCCGGCCAGTCGGCCCACGCCCTCCTTGATGCTCTCCGGTGTGGGATAGCAGTACGACAAGCGCATGGAACGCCGTCCCTCCCCATTCACATAGAAACCTGTGCCCGGCACGTAGGCGACGAGCGCGGTGACCGCCCGCGGCAACATGGCCTTGGAATCAATGCCCTCAGGCAGCGTCAGCCAGGAGTAGAAGCCGCCACTGGGCGTGGTCCAGGTGGTGCCGTCGGGCATCAGCACCTTCATGGAATCGAGCAGCGCATCACGACGCTCGCGATAGAGCTCGCGGAAGACCTTGATCTGTTCACGCCAGGGCTGGGTGGCCAGGTATGAACTCACCGTGAACTGTGCGTAGTTGCTGGGGCAGAGGATCGCGGCCTCGGCCGCGATCACCAACTTCTCGCGAATGGCGTGCGGTGCCAGCGCCCAGCCCACCCGCAGGCCGCTGGCAATGGTCTTGGAGAAGGAACCGAGGTAGACGACATTGTCCGCATCGTCGGCGCGGATGGCGCGTGGCACTTCGCCATCGAAACCCAGGAGGCCGTAGGGATCGTCCTCGAGGATCAGGATGTGATGGCGGGTGGCCACCTCGAGCACTTGGCGTCGACGGTCCGGGCCCTGCGAGATGCCACCCGGGTTGTGGTACGAGGGGATGGTGTAGATGAGCTTGATCTTCTTGCCCTGCGCCCGCAGCGACCGGATCGTCTCCTCCAGCGCCACCGGATTGAGCCCCTGCTCATCCATGGCCACGTGCACGACCTCGGCCTGGTAGGCGGAGAAGACACCGAGTGCACCGACGTAGGAGGGGGCCTCGACCAGCACCACGTCACCGGGATCGATGAAGACGCGCACCATGAGATCAAGGGCCATCTGCGAACCGGCCGTCACCACGATGTCGTCGGGGTGGGCGTGGATTCCGACCTCGGCCATCACCTCTGTGATCTGCTCGCGCAAGGTGGGGTCGCCCTGGCCGGAGCCGTACTGCAGGGCCACGGCTCCCCGCTCGCGGATGAGACGGCTGACCGTGTCGGCCATCTGGTCCATGGGCAGTGCGCTCACATAGGGCATGCCACCGGCAAGGCTCACCACCTCGGGGCGCGAAGCCACCGCGAAGAGCGAACGGATCTCGCTCACGGTCATGGAGGCAGTGCGCGCGGCGTACGACTCCACCCAGGGATCAAGACGAGAACCGACCATTTGCGACATCACGCGCACCTCCTCAGAGGCCCAATCCTTCCCTATGGCGCTGCTCGCTCCGAATCGGGTGCTGGGGGCGGGTGCTCAGGCGGGCGTGAAGAAGGCGACGATGCCCTCGGCCACGGCCGCGGCCAGACGGTCGACGAACATGGGGTCGGCCCACAGCGCGGCATCGTTGGGGTTGGAGAGGTAGCCGGCCTCGATCCACACCGCGGGCATGCGGGTGAGGCGCAGCAGTTCCCAGGTCTTGTGCTGCACCTGGCAGTCGGGCAGTGCGGTGGCACGCAGGATGGCGCTGTGGATCCGGCGCGCTGCACGCTCGCCGCTGTGCGACCAGCCGGCATCAGGTGCCACGCCGTAGTGGAAACAGGCCACGCCACGCGCGCGCGGGTTGGCGCAGGCGTCGATGTGCAAGGACACGAAGAGATCGGCACCGGTGTCGTTGGCGAAGGCCGCACGGTCCAGGTGCGAAGTGGCCGGGCCGCCGACGGGCCGCGTGAGCAGCACGGTGGTGCCGAGTGCGGCCAGCCGGCCCTCGATGCGGGCCGCCAGGTCGCTCATGAGTGAGGCCTCGCAGAGGGCACCGACGCAATGGCCGGGTTCATCGCTGCCGTGAGCGGGATCGAGGACGATCACCTTGTCGCTGATGCCCGTGCGCAACGCGTCGAGTTGCAGGTGCTGGCGCAGTCGATCGGGTGAACCGCCCACGATGGGGCGGCCCAGCCGTTCGAGCGCGCGGAA
>JAJXSV010000299.1 GCA_021784375.1 Actinomycetes bacterium
GGTTGGTGATGGCCTGCACGCGCAGGATGCCGTAGAAGGCGACCGAGAGCAGCACTCCCGACATCAGGCCCGACACCTCAGCCGGCGCCTGGCTGTGTGCGTCCGGAAGCCAGCTGTGCATAGGCGCCAGCCCTGCCTTGGTGGCGAAGCCCAGCAGCGTCAGGCCTGCTGCCATCTTCACCAAGCCGTGGTCGAGCGTGCCACCGGAGTGCATGAGCGACACCCAGGACAGCGTGGGGCTTCCTGCCGCCACGGTCGCGGAGTACAGCAGCACGATTCCCAGCAAGGCGATGGCCACGCCGACCGATCCCAGGATCACGTACTTCCAAGCAGCCTCGAGCGCCTGTCGCGTGCGGTGATGGCCCACGAGAAAGGCCGTGGTGATGGTGGTGGCCTCTATCGCAACCCACAAGATCCCCAGGTTGTCAGCCAACACGGCCAGCGACATGGCGAGCAGGAATGCCACGAGCAGCACCGGGTAGGCATAGGCGCCGCGCTTCACGCCATCACGTGCCGACAGACCACCCCAGGTGGCGGTGACGCCAACGGCGCCAATGGCGGTCAGCATGAATGCCGTCAGCGCATCAGCACGCAACAGGCCACCGAGCGCAGTGAGCGTGTGACCGGCGAGCACCTGGCTGGAGATGGCGAGGCCACTCGTGAGTACGACGGTGGCCGCCAGAACACCGGACAGGCGATTGAGCCAAGCCCGCCGCGCCAGGGCGGTGATGAGGCCGAGCGCGACGCACGCGGCAAGCGGGGCGATGAGCAAGAGATCCATCAGTCGCGCAACTCCGTGAGGTCGTCGAGATCGGTGGCGCCGAACTCACTGCGGATGCGGCCGGTGAGGACGTACAGGATGAGGATCACGAGCAGGACGTCAAGGACGACCCCGAGTTCGACGATGATGGGAACCCCGCCCGAGGAAAGGAAGGCCACGGTCGAGGTGCCGTTGTCGATGACGAGGAATCCCACCAACTGCACGATGGCGTGGCGGCCGGTGACGAGCAGCAGGAATCCGTAAAGCACGAGTGCAATACCGACCGGGATGGCCTGGATGGTAGGCCCCGTGCCAAGGGATGCCATGGGCGCGCTAACGGCATAGGCGATGGCGGTCAAGGCCGCCATGGCGATGAGTGAGGTCGCGGTGTTGATGAGTGGAGCGCCACCCTGCTCTCCGCGGCTGCTGCGTACCAGCACGAGTGGCAGCGCCACCGCCTTGAAAGCGAGCACCAGAACCGCCACGCCCAGCAACTCCGGACTGCCTTCCTTGAGGCCGAGCACAGCCACCAGTCCAGCCAGCGCCAGGCCTTGCAGGGACATGAGCGGAAGTGCGGCGGCCTGGGCGCGCCGCCATACCAGGAGCACCGCAGACAGCAGCATGGCGGCGGAACAGGTTCCGATCAACTGCGCGAAAAGGGCGTCCGTCATGGCTACACCGTCACCGTCAGGTAGGACGTGATGACCGCCAGCAGGGCCAGTACGAAGGAACCGGCGAGCAATTCAGGAACGCGGAAGAGCCGGAGTTTGGCCAGGAACACCTCGACCGTCGCCAGCGCCACCGCCAGTACCGCCAGTCGGAGCACCAGCGTGAGCAGTCCGATGAGCACCGGTACGGGCGCGACCTCGAGCGCCATGCCCCACGGCAGCGCCAGCGCACCGATGAGTCCGAGCATCGCGGAGAGTCGGAGCCATGAGCCGAGTTCCAACCAGGCCAGGTCACGGCCCGAGCTCTCCAGGACCATGGCCTCATGCACCATGGTGAGTTCGAGGTGCGTCGACGGGTTGTCCACGGGCATGCGACTGGTCTCGGCAACGACCGCAATGGCCAGCGACACCATGGCCAGCAGGCTGACCGGAGCCGCCATGGTCGCGGGCTCGGCGATGCGCTGGTTGACGATCCTGGACAGCGCCGAGGAGCCGATGGGGACGGAGAGGGCGTAGATGGAGACGAGAACCGTCGGCTCCACGAGCGCGGCGATGGTCATGTGCCTGCTTGATCCCATGCCACCGAATGCCGAACCCGCGTCAAGGCCGACGAGTGCCAGCGCGACGGTTCCGATGAGCAGAACCCCGACCACGACGAAGAGGTCGTCGGGCAGCCCGGGGAAAGTGACGGTGCCCACGAGCGGAATGAGCGCACACAGGATCAGGCTCGTTACCACGAGCACGATGGGGCCCGCGGCCTGGATCCAACTGATACCGGGTGCGCGCAGCGGCTCCTTGCGCAGGAGTTTGCGCAGATCGCGCCACGGCTGTCCGATGCCGGCGCCGACCCGCCCTTCCAGCACACTTCGCACCTGCCGCATGATGCCTACGAGCAGCGGGGTGAAGACGATCATCGCGATCACCTGGATCAGCGCCAAGAAGGCCGGAGCAACGTTCACAACGACATCACCACCAGCACCACCAGGAATGCGACGAACGAGTAGGCCAGGTAGAAGTGGATCTTGCCGTTCTGCAGGCGCTTGGCGGCCGCACCGATGCGCTCCACCAAACCGATGATCGGCGTGTACAGACGCGCGTCGAAGACATCGGAAAGCCGCTGGCGGTACTGGATGCGATCAACCAGGTAACGGGCCTCGGTCGAGTGCGTGACGATGACGTCACGCTCCGGGCGCAACGAATCGTCGAAGATGCGCGACAGCGGTTCGGCGTACGAAGTGGCGGTGTACTGCATGCGTGGACTGAGCCGGTTGCCTCCACAGCCCCAGGCCAGATCCACCGCTCGACGCGGTCGTTTGCGAGCCACGGCAGCAGCGGTGGCGACCACCGGTAGGGACAGGACGAGGGCCAGCGTGAGGAGTTGGCCCGGGTTGAGCATTGCCGCCACACCCGAGAGATCGATGGTCAGCGGTCCCGATGCGTTCACGCTGCTGATCCCCGCTGCCAGTGCGATGGCGTGCGCGGTCAGCCCCGGCGTCAAACCCATGGCGATGACAATGGCCGCACCCAGCAGCATGGCGACGCGCATGCTGGGCGGCGACTCCTGGGCACGGGCTGCGCCTTCGCTGCGGGGGCGCGCAAGGAAGGCGATGCCGTAGGCCTTGACGAAGGTCATGAGCGCCAGCCCCGCCGTCAAGGCAACTGCTCCGACCGCTATGGGCATGGTGATGGCGAGAATCCGGTTCGTGGCGCCGGCGCCGTGGATGAGCGATTGCAGCAGCACCCATTCGGAGACGAAGCCGGCGGTCAGCGGTAGCGCGGCGGCTCCCAGGGCCGCGAGTCCGAAGGCGATGCCCGTGATGGGCATGCGGCTGCCGAGGCCACCGAGAAGATCGAGGTCGCGTTGCCCGCTCGCGCGCAGGATGGAACCGGCTCCAAGAAACAGTGTGGTCTTGAACGCCGCGTGGGCGACGACAAGGAACAGGCAGGCAGCGATCGCCGAGTCGGCGACGGCGTTGATTCCATTGGCGCGCAACATGGATGCCGCGCCCAGTGCGAGGAACATGAGCCCGACATTCTCGGTGGTGGAGAAGGCCAGGAGTCGCTTGAGGTCGCTGGTCACTGACGCTTGAAGGATCCCGTAGACCGCGGACACCGTGCCCAGCGCGAGCAGCAGCACGCCCCACCACATGGTGTCTGCACTGAGGAACTGCGTGGACGTCAGGATGGCTCCGTAGATGCCGAGCTTCACCATGGCTGCGCTCATCAGGGCAGAGACATGGCTGGG
>JAJXSV010000300.1 GCA_021784375.1 Actinomycetes bacterium
CGGCTCGCATGCCAGCGCCGCCGGCACCGACGATGATGACATCGAATTTGTGATACTCAACCATGGTGTCAGCCAATCGTCGGGTCGAAGGTGAAGATGACGAGGGTGCCGGCGAAGAGCACGAAGACCGCGGAGATCATCAACACCGTCTGCAGCCAGAAGCGCACTTGCCGGCCCGGCTTCTGCGGTGCGTAGTCGGCGATGATGGTGCGCAGGCCGTTGGTGCCGTGGATGATGGCGAGCCACAACTGCAGCAGATCCCAGATCTGCCAGAAGGGGCTGGCCCAGCGGCCGGCCACGAAGCCGAAGTTGATGCGCTGCACACCGCCGTCGAGGATGTTCATGATGAGCAGGTGCCCGAGGACGAGGAACACGAGCACCACGCCGGAAACGCGCATGAAGAGCCATGACAGCATCTCGAAGTTGGTGCGTGACTTGGCGCCGCTGCGCGGTGCGCTGAAGGCTTCGAGGCTCATGCTCAGGCTCCAAACATCTTCTCGACGGTGTGGCGCAGCATGAAGAAGGCGCCGGGCACCATGAGCACCAGCCAGATGGCCATGACCACCCAGAGCATGGCGCGCTGGTAACGCGGTCCCTTGCTCCAGAAATCAACGAGGATGATGCGGATGCCGTTCAGTGCGTGGTACAGCACTGCCGCCACCAGGCCCACCTCGAGCAGATTGACGATGGGCGTCTTGTAGGACGCGATGACGGTGTCGTACAGGTTGGGATCGACCCGCACGAGCGCGGTGTCGAGCACATGTACGAGAAGAAACAGATACACCGCGACACCCGTGATGCGATGGGCCACCCAGGACCACATGCCTTCACGTCCGCGGTAGAGCGTCCCGCTGGCCACGCTCAACCTCCTTGGAGTGGACCTTCCCAGCCTAGTTGGCGCGGCCCTGTGGGTTCACGGGGGAGAAGGCGACAATTGCCGTGAGTCATGCCACAGAGGCTTGCCGCTGCAGCGTTTTCGGAGTACCAGACCCGAAGGAAAGGTCAGTCGAGACCGATGGAGAAGGCGGCCTCAATGTCACCATTGCGGTAGGTGCGGAAGGCGATGTGCGTCTCCGTGGACTGCACACCCGGCACCTTGGCGATGCCATCCGTCACCACCTTGGCCACGTCCTCGTGGCTGCGCACCTCAAGCACGGTGATGAGGTCGATGGAGCCCGTCACCGAATACACGGCGGTCACGCCGGGCAGGTTGCTGATGGCGCTGCCCGCCTCATTGATCTTGTCCACGTCGATCTGCAGGAAGCAGATTGCAGTCACCATGTCATACCCCTATCGGATGCCAGACGGTCTTGGTCTCCAGAAAACGACTGAGCCGGCGCAGGTTCGGGCGCAGGGCCCAATCCTCCTCGGCATCGGGACGCGCGAAGCGCTTGAGATTCACCGCTGCGGCCGCCTCCAGCGTGCGGGCGAGCGCGGCGTCATCCACGCCGCTGAGGTCGATGCCATCGACATCCTTGTGCGAGGCCAGCCAGGGCGCGATCTCGGCGCGGTCGCCGGTGAGCAGGTTCACCACGCCATTCGGCACATCCGAGGTGGCGAGACACTCCGCCCAGGTGATGGCCGGAAGGGGCCGTGTCCTGGACGTGACTACCACGCAGGTGTTGCCGGCCACGATCACCGGGATGGTGACGGAAACCAGCGCCAACAGCGACGACTCCTCGGGCGCCAGGATGGCGATCACGCCACTGGGCTCGGGGATGGAGAAGTTGAAGAAGGGGCCGGACACCGCGTTGGCGTTGCCGAGCACCGCGGGCAGTTTGTCGGCCCAGCCGGCATACCAGACCACGCGGTCGATGGCGGCATCAACCGCGCGGTTGGCGCGCGCTTCAGTGAGCCCTTCGCAGGCCATGACGTCTGCAACCAGCTGACCGCGGCGGGACTCCATGACCTCCGCGATGCGGTACACGATCTGACCGCGCAGGTAGGCGTTGGCATGCGACCAGCCCTTGAAGGCGCTGCGTGCCGCGACGACGGCGTCACGGGCGTCCTTGCGGGAGGCCAGCGAGGCGTTGGCAGCGAAGCGGCCCTTGGCGTCGAGCACTTCGTAGGAACGACCACTCTCGCTGCGGGGGAAGGCGCCGTTGATGTACAACTTGTAGGTCTTGCGCACGTCGATGCGACTCATACGTGATCAGCCTCCAGGTAGCCGGCCAGGCCCTGCCTGCCGCCTTCGCGGCCGTAGCCCGATTCCTTGTAGCCGCCGAAGGGACTGGCCGGATCGAACTTGTTGTAGGTGTTGGCCCACACGATGCCGGCGCGCAGCTCGTTGGCCATCTTCAGAATGAGCGAGCCCTTCTCCGTCCAGATGCCGGCGGCCAGTCCGTACTGCGTGTTGTTCGCCTTCTCGATGGCTTCGGCGGGAGTGCGGAAGGTGAGCACGGAAAGCACCGGTCCGAAGATCTCCTCGCGCGCGATGCGATGCGCCTGCGAGACGTTGGTGAAGATGGTGGGGGCGAACCAGAAGCCCTTGTCGGGCAGGGCGCAATCGCTGCTCCAGCGCTCGGCGCCTTCAGCGCTGCCGGAGTCGCTGAGTTCGGAGATCTTGGCCAGTTGGGCGGCGGAGTTGATGGCACCGACATCGGTGTTCTTGTCCAGCGGGTCGCCGACACGCAGGGTCTGCATGCGCCGCTTGAGTCGGGCCACCACTTCCTCGGCCACCGATTCCTGCACCAGCAGGCGCGAACCCGCGCAACAGACATGGCCTTGGTTGAAGTAGATGCCGTTGACGATGCCCTCGACGGCCTGGTCCATGGCCGCGTCATCGAAGACGATGTTGGCGCCCTTGCCGCCGAGTTCCAGGGTGAGGCGTTTGTTCGTGCCCGCCACCGTTTCCGCGATGTGACGACCGACCGCGGTGGAGCCGGTGAAGGCGACCTTGTCGACACCCTTGTGTGCCACCACTGCGGCACCGGTCTGGTTGTGCCCGGTGACGATGTTGACGACACCAGCCGGGAGTTCTGCCTGCTGGCAGACCTCGGCGAAGAGCAGTGCCGTCAGCGGTGTGGTCTGGGCGGGCTTCAGCACCACCGTGTTACCGCAGGCCAGAGCAGGTGCGATCTTCCACGACAGCATGAGCAGTGGGAAGTTCCAGGGAATCACCTGACCGGCCACACCGACGGGCCGTGGGTTGGGACCGAAGCCGGCGTACTCCAACTTGTCGGCCCAGCCTGCGTAGTGGAAGAAATGGGCCGCAACCAACGGGATATCGACGTCACGCGATTCCTTGATGGGCTTGCCGTTGTTCATACTCTCGAGCACGGCGAACTCGCGTGCCCGCTCCTGCAGGATGCGGGCGATGCGGTAGATGTACTTGGCGCGCTCGGCGCCGCTGAGCTTCGACCACTTGGTGAAGGCACGACGCGCGGCACGCACGGCGCGGTCCACATCGGCCTCGCCGCCTTCGGCGATGAGGGCCAATTGGGATTCGTCCGCCGGATTGATGGTGGCGTAGTACTCGCCGGCCACCGGCTCCACGAACTCGCCGTCGATGAAGAGGCCGTATCGCTTGCGCAGTTTCATCACCGCGCGCGATTCGGGTGCGGGTGCGTATTCGATGCGAGCCATGTCAGTCCACCGTCACGTAGTTCGGCCCGGAGTAGCCACCGTCGCGAAGTCGTTGGCGCTGCAGGAGCAGGTCGTTGAGCA
>JAJXSV010000301.1 GCA_021784375.1 Actinomycetes bacterium
AACCGCATGCCCTCGGCATCGTTGGTGCGCACCACCGAGGCGCGGGGGAAGTCCTGGGGAATGGCCGCGGCCACCACGATCGGGATGTCGGCTGGAATGGCACCGAGCACACTGAAGTCAGGAATGGAGCCCACAACCAGCACGCTCTTGGGGTGCAGGTCCATGAGCGAGCGCACAGTGCGTTCATCGATGACTGGTGTGCCATCCACGGAAGGCAGCGTGGCCGAGGTCAGCAGTGCGTACTCGCCGATGGCGTTCAGCTCGAGGCGGACCAGGTCCACCATCTCGGCGAAAAGCGGGTTGTGCAGGTTGGCCGCCAGGATGCCCACGAAGTGTCCGCTGGTGGTGGCGAGTGCACGGGCCAGGAAATTGGGGGTGAAGCCCAGTTCCGCTGCGGCATCGAGCACACGCTGACGTCGGACCTCGCTGACGGTGGAGGGATCCGAGAACACCAGTGATACCAAGGACTTTGACACACCGGCGTGCGCCGCTACATCACGAATGGTGGGGCGCCTGCTGCTGCTGCTGCGGTTGTCGCTCATGAGATTGATGGGCAGATTACCTTGGACAAGCAGGTGTCTGTCCAACATCGCACGCCGCCGGCAACGGTATGCAAGGAGGGGCCAAACGACGGCTTGGAGCGCCAAGCGTGCCCGAAGATCTCCGTTTGATAACGATGTGATGTGAAAATCCATTTGTGCTGACAAATGACACATACTTCCGTCGTCGTCAGCGCGCCGTATGGCAGCGCCCGACTTCTCATCAGGGACTTGGAGAGGCAATTGATGTCACGTACCAAACTTCTCGCGCTGTTCGCGGGTGCTGCACTGACGCTTGCCGGTTGTGGCAGCACTGCAGCCAGCAGCACAACCACGTCGGCCTCGGCAACCGCCACGAAGGCCGCGATCAAGATTTGCGTCTACACGCACGGTGACGGCGGCACGTTCTGGACCGTCGCGCAAAAGGGTGCGGAAGCCGCAGCCAAGAGCCTCGGTGTCACGCTTGACTACCAGGGTTCCACCAATGATGCGGCCAAGCAGGCTGCAACCATCAACGCGGGTATCGCTGCCGGCTGCCAGGGTATCGCGGCTTCGGCTCCGGATCCGGGTGCCATCAAGGACGCGATGCTCAAGGCCCACGCCGCTGGCATCCCCACGGTCACCATGAACTCCGGTTCCTCGGTCTTCAAGGAGCTCGGTGCCTTCACCCACATCGGCCAGGACGAAGTTGTCGCCGGTCGCGCTGCGGGCGAGAAGTTCAACGCCATGGGCCTCAAGCACCTGCTGTGCCCGATCCAGGAAGCCGCCAACGTCGGCCTCTCGGATCGCTGCAAGGGCGCCTCGGAGACCTTCAAGGGCAAGGTGACGAACTTCAACCTTGACGGTGGTCTCGCCGATCTCAACGCTGCCAGCGCCAAGCTCAAGGCCGCTCTGGCTGCTGACAAGACGATCGATGGCGTGTTCGCCCTCAACGCCGATATCGCTGCCAAGGCCGCGCTGCCCGCAGTGGAGTCGCTGGCCGGTCGCACCATCAAGATCGGCACCGTCGATATGTCGCCTGAGGCCCTGCAGGCCATCAAGGACGGCAAGATCGAGTTCGCCATCGACCAGCAGCAGTACGCGCAGGGCTACCTCTCGGTGGTCTTCCTGTACCTCGCCATCACCAATGGCAATGAGGTCGGCGGCGGTCTGCCGGTCTACTCGGGCCCCGGTTTCGTCACGAAGGACAACGTTGACAGCGTGATGTCCCTCGTCGCAGCCGGCACCCGCTAACTGAAGACGCTGATGCGGTGGCGGTTCGCCCGCCACCGCATCGCTTCGGACAAAGGTTTCAGGCATCAGGCATGAGCACGTCATCACAAACCGACGAGCGGATGAAGCAGGCTTCCACGATTGTGAAGTTGCTGCGCCGCCCTGAATTCGGCGCCTTCCTCGGTGCCATCGCCATCTACGCGTTGTTCAGTGCCGTGGACACCACTGGCAACTTCTCGAACCTCAGTGGCGCAGCCGGCTGGACGGATATCGCCGCTCCCATCGGCATCGTGGGCATCGCCGTCTCGCTGCTCATGATCGCGGGGGAGTTCGACCTGTCCACTGGTGTCATGGTGGGCACCACGGGCCTGATCATCGGCATGCTGGTCACGAATGTCGGGCTCGGCATCTGGCCGGCCATCGGCATTGCCTTCCTCTTCGCCGCCGCAGTGGGCTTCATCAACGGCTACCTGGTGGTCACCACCAAGCTGCCATCGTTCATCGTCACCCTCGCAACCTTCTTCATCCTCAAGGGCGCCAACATGGCCTACACCATGATGGTGACGGGGTCTGTACGTGTGACGGGGACGGACAAGGCCGCTGGCTTCGACAGCGCCTACAACATCTTCGCCACCGAGTTCGGTGCGCAGGGCTTCCAGATCACCATTGTGTGGTGGATCGCCATCACCATCATCGCCACCTGGGTCCTCACCCGCACACGCTTCGGCAACTGGACATTCGCATCCGGCGGTGACGCCAATGCGGCGCGCAACGCCGGTGTGCCGGTGAAGCGCACCAAGATCATTCTCTTCATGTACACCTCGCTGTCTTCAGCGCTGGTGGGAACCATGTTCGTGCTGCGACTCAAAGGCATGCAGGCCGGTCAGGGTGTCGGCCAGGAGTTCTACTACATCATCGCGGCGGCCGTGGGCGGGACCTTGCTCACGGGCGGTGCCGGCTCTGCCGTTGGGGCATCGTTGGGTGCGGCCATCATGGGCATGGCATACATCGGCATTCCCTACGCACTGTGGAACTCGGCCTGGACATCGACCTTCCTGGGCATGATCCTGTTCAGTGCGGTACTCATCAACACTGTTGTCGGTCGCCGCGCGCGTGGAGGAAAGTGATGACTGCTGCTCTTGAGCTCGTAGGTGTCGGCAAGCAGTTCGGAAGCGTCATCGCGCTCCGTGACATGTCGGTCAAGGTAGACCAAGGTGCGATCACCTGCATCCTCGGCGACAACGGCGCCGGCAAGTCCACACTCATCAAGATTCTGTCCGGCGTGCACAAGCCCACGTCGGGACAGTTCCTGATGGAAGGCACGGAAGTCTCCTTCGACTCCCCGCGCGACGCCATGGCTGCGGGCATCGCCACCGTCTTCCAGGATCTGGCCACCATTCCCTTGATGTCCGTGTGGCGCAACTTCTTCCTCGGCAATGAGATCCAGAAGGGCGTCGGTCCCTTCAAGTGGCTCGACGTCAAGACCATGAAGGAAGTGGCGAAGAAGGAACTGCTCAACATGGGCATCGACCTTCGGGACACCAACCAACCCATCGGGACGCTGTCGGGCGGTGAGCGCCAGGCGGTGGCCATCGCTCGCGCGGTGCATTTCGGTGCCAAGGTGCTGATCCTTGACGAGCCCACCTCGGCGCTCGGTGTCCGGCAATCCGGGGTGGTCCTCAAGTACGTGCTCGCGGCCAAGGAGCGCGGGGTGTCCGTCGTGTTCATCACGCACAACCCGCATCACGCTGCACTGGTGGGCGATCGCTTCTACCTCCTGAATCGCGGCAAACTGGCGAATCAGTATGAACGCGAGACCCTGCACCTCGAGGAGCTCACCAAAGCCATGGCTGGCGGCGCGGAGCTCGATGCCTTGAAGCATGAGATCGGCCGCTGAGCT
>JAJXSV010000302.1:0-2349 GCA_021784375.1 Actinomycetes bacterium
TGGTTGGCCACGGCGGCGAAAGTCTCGTAGGTGCCCTGCAGGATGCCCTGTGTACCGATGTAGATCCATGACCCGGCGGTCATCTGGCCGTACATGATGAGGCCCAGTGCCTCCAGGCGACGGAACTCCGGCCAGTTGGCCCAATCGCCGACCAGGTTGGAATTGGCGAGCAGTACGCGCGGTGCCCATTCGTGCGTCCGCATGACGCCGACCGGTTTTCCGGATTGCACCAACATGGTCTCGTCGTTCCGCAGTGTCTGCAGGGTACGCATGATCGCGCCCAGGCTCTCCCAGTTGCGGGCGGCCTTGCCGGTGCCCCCGTAGACCACGAGCTTTTCAGGATGCTCGGCCACGGCCGGATCGAGATTGTTCTGCAACATGCGGTAGGCGGCCTCCTGGGGCCAGCCCAAGGTGTTGAGTGTCGTACCGCGGGGAGAGTGGAGAACGGTGGGTTCCATACCGACAATCACAGTTGCGCGGGGGTGGCGCCGGCAATAGCCTCGGTCCGTCGCCTGTCTCAGATCCGAGATTCCCATGTCGCAGGTCCCTGCCGCCACGCGCGCCCTGGAGGCGCTCAAGTTGCTGGCGGCTGCGCCGGGGCCAGTCACAGCGGCCAGCCTGAGCAGAGGTCTGTCGCTGCCCCGATCCAGTACCTACCACCTGCTCGAGGCCATGCGCGAAGCCGGTTTCGTGGTGCATCTGCCGGAGGACGGACGTTGGGCGCTGGGCGTGGCCGCCTTCGAAGTCGGAGCGGCCTTCTCCCGCCATGACCCCTTGGTCAGCCTGGCCCGTCCGCTGCTGCAACGGCTGGTGCGCTCAGCCGGCGAGACCCGTGTCGTCGCCTATCTCGGGGTGCTGCATGGCAGCGAGCTGCTGTACGTGGCCAAGGTCGAGGGCAAGCGCCTGCCCATCGTGACCGAGGTCGGGGTGCGGCTGCCCGCTGCATTGACGGCCTCGGGCCGGGCCATGCTCGCCGGGTTGCCGACGCAACAAGTGCGTGCCAACTTCTCCACCGCCCAGGCCTTCGTCGACCGTACCGGCTTGGGCCCGCGGGATTGGCCATCCCTGCGCCTCTTGTTGGATGAGGAACGACGGCGTGGCTGGAGCGAGGAGGACGGATTCATCAGCGAGGGATTCGCCTCCGTGGCTGCGGCGGTGCGCAATCACCTGCACCGACCGATCGCGGCACTCGGTCTGACCTTTGAGTCCACCACGACACCGGGGCGTGTCCGCGCCGCTCTGGCCTCGCAGGTGATGAGAAGCGCAGAGCAACTGTCGAAACGACTGGGCGAGCGTTGAGCGCCAGCCGACAACCCGACCCTCCCGGAGCATCACCTGCTGATGCCCGGGAACCACGGTGCCCTCGGTGGGACTCGAACCCACACGTCTTGCGACAACGGATTTTGAGTCCGCCGCGTCTGCCAATTCCGCCACAAGGGCCAACGGCCTGCAAAGCCGGCCGATGCATGCGGGAGTCTAGTGGGGACGCCTACGATCCCCGTCATGGAGTTGGGCCCGCGCATCGTCGTCGCCGAGGACGAATCGATCATCCGCATGGATCTCGTGGAACTGCTGCGCGAAGCGGGATGCGATGTGGTGGGGGAGGCGGCTGACGGCGAGACCGCGCTCGCGCTCATCCGTGGCCTGCTCCCCGATGTGGCGCTGCTCGATATCCAAATGCCGGTACTGGACGGGCTGGAGGTCGCACGTCAGGTGCTCGAGGAATCGCTCTGCGCCGTGGTCATGGTGACGGCTTTCTCGCAGCAGGCGCTGGTGCGAAAGGCCGCCGAGGCCGGCGCCATGGGTTACCTGGTGAAACCCCTGAACCCGGTGGCGTTGATGCCTGCGATCGCCGTTGCGCGTGCCGGTTTCGACCGTACCCGGGCGCTGCGCACTGAGGTGGCGACACTCGAGGAGCGGCTGGCCACGCGCAAACTCATCGAACGCGCCAAGTCCTCGCTCCAGCAGCGTCTGGGCATCGACGAAAGCGCCGCTTTCCGCTGGATGCAGAAGGCTGCTATGGACCGGCGAACCTCCATGCGCGTCGTTGCAGAACAGGTTCTGACGTCCACCGCAGATTAACCGCCGCTTAACGGCCCTTCGGCGCGCATTCTGGCTCGTAACAGCCTTGTAATCGTTTGCCCGTGGTCCACAGGCTTCGGGCACAGGAGTATTCGCAACGCAACGCCGATCAGCGCCTGCGGTCGGCCTGTGTAACCGAAAGGGACAGCATGAACAAAACCCTCAAGGGCGCAGCACTTGCCGCAACGGCTGGTCTGCTCCTTGCAGCGTGCGGTGGCTCCTCAGGTGGCGGCGGCAAGTCGCTCACGATCTCGTCCGACCTGCCGC
>JAJXSV010000302.1:2359-3641 GCA_021784375.1 Actinomycetes bacterium
CAGGGCACGAACAAGGATCAGAACACCGAAGCCAACAACGCGATGCAGCTCTACCTCGATCAGATCGGGAACAAGGTCACGGCCAAGGACGGCACCGTGTACAACTTGAACTTCAAGGCGTACGACGATTCGACCGCTGCCAAGGGCTCCTGGGATGACGCTCAGTGCGCGAAGAACGCACAGGACCACGTCGCCAATGCTGCGGAGATCGCAGTCATGGGTACCTTCAACTCCGGTTGCGCCAAGATCATCGTCCCCATCCTGAACCAGGACCCCAACGGGCCCATGCTCATGGTCTCGAACGCCAACACCAACCCCGGTCTCACCAAGGCCTGGGATCCGGGCGAGCCTGAGAAGTACTACCCGACGGGTAAGCGCAATTACGGTCGCGTCATCTCAACCGACGACTTCCAGGGTGCCGGCGGCGCGCAGTTCGCTGCACAGGACCTCAAGGTCAAGAAGTGCTACGTCCTCGATGACAACTCCACCTACGGCATGGGCGTGGCCAAGGCCTTCGCCGACGCCGCTCCCGGCCAGGGCATCACGGTCGCGGGCATGGAGGCCTACGACCCGAAGCAGCCGAACTACTCCGCACTGTTCAACAAGATCAAGGGCATCGGCGGCGTGGATTGCATCTACGTCGGCGCGACCTACGACATGAATGGTGGCCAGATCGTCAAGGACAAGGTTGGCGTGCTCGGTGACAACAAGAAGGTTGCGCTCATCGTGCCCGATGGCTTCGTGGGCTACTCCGAGTTCGACAACCTGCCCGAAGGTCAGGGTGCGTACATGACCTTCTCGGGTCTGGCTGCGGATTCGCTCATCAAGCTCGGTGGCAAGCCCGCCGCGTTCAATGACGCCTTCCAGAAGAAGTACGGCCACTCGATGCAGAACTCCTACTCGATCTACGCGGTGGCTGCTCTGCAGGTCATCCTCGCGGGTATCGAGGCATCCGATGGGACGCGCGCCGGCCTGACCAGCGCAGTCCTTGGTGGCAGCGGCGTTACGGTTCCGGCGGACATCTCCATGCTCGGCAAGGAGATCCACCTCGATCCGGCCACTGGCGACACCACGGCACATGACATGACGATCCTCACCATCACTGGTAACAAGGAAGTCACGCTCAAGCCCTGGACCGTCCAGTAACGGCAGCGAGAGCAATCACAGGGGGGCGGGGTCCGAACATCTCGGGCCTCGCCCCCCGCACTCCTCCACCAACCGACCATCCCTACTCTTCCAGCAGGATGTATGCATGCCAGCGGACGTAGCAACGTCAATCCCA
>JAJXSV010000303.1 GCA_021784375.1 Actinomycetes bacterium
CAACGACTACAGCGATGGCATACGCGGCACCGATGAATTGCGCGTGGGTCCGGTTCGCCTGGTGGGCCAGCGGCTGGCTCCAGCATGGCAGGTGAAGGCCATGGCCTTCCTATGCTTCGGCCTGGCCGCGGTGGTGGGCTTGCTGGTGGTGGCCCGCACGGGAGAGTGGCGGCTGATCGCCATCGGCGCTCTGGCCATCGTCTCGGCCTGGTTCTACACCGGTGGCAAGAACCCCTACGGCTACCTCGGCCTGGGCGAGGTGTTCGTGTTCGTGTGGTTCGGCCTGGTGGCGGTACAGGGCACCGTGTTCGTTCTGCTGCACCATGTCACCACCCTGGGCTGGCTCTTCGGCGTCGGCGCCGGAGCGCTGTCCTGCGCACTCCTCGTCGCCAACAACTTGCGTGACGTCCCCACCGACACCCTGACGGGCAAGCGCACTCTCGCCGTCCGCCTAGGCGCCACCAACACCCGCTGGCTCTACATCGGTCTCATCTGGCTGGCGCTACTCATGCCCATCGCGGCCATCGCCATCGGGAACACGCGCTGGCTGGCCCTGGGCCTGGTGGCGGCACTCGTCGCCCACACGCCCGGCTGGGCGGTGATCCGTGGCGCCACCGGCCGAGACCTGCTGCCTGTGCTGGCCAGAACCGGACAGACCCTGCTGGTGTGGGCCGCTGCCATCAGCCTGGGCCTGGGCCTGGGCGCGCAGTTCTGATTGCCTGACGCACTTCACCGCCTGGGCAGGTATCAGGCGCGGTCGCGCTGTGCTGCGTGAAGATCCCGCGGCTCCCGGCGACGGAGCGCGGCGCACGCGCACCCAGCCGCGGCAAACGCCTGCGTCAGTCCTCGTCCTCTTTGCGGGTGTCGGCGTCGATACGGGCGTTGATTCGCGCGAAGAGCCCGCCCACTGAGCGCCCCAGTTGATCTCGTTGGCGATCCAGCAGCACCAACGAGAGCAGGCCACTCACCAGGAACGCCACCACCGCCAGGGCGATGGATCGGAGCCCGAAGAGGTAGGCCACAGCACCCACGGCAAGCAGCAGGGCCAGACGCAGGGTCGAGTAGCGGATGAATGCGAGCATCACTTGCCCTCTCCGCGATTGCGCCAGTCGCGCAGTCGCTTCTTCCAGACCTCATCATCGAGGCTGCGCAGGAAGCGCGGATCGTCGTCCGGCGCCGCTGCGCGGATCCGCCGTTGCCGCCCGAACACGAACCACAGCAGGGTCCCCAGCCCGGGCAGGAGCAGCGTCAGCAACACCCAGGCATAGCGGGGCAACAGGTTGGGATTGCGTGTCATCGAGGCCTCGACGATGAAGTACAGCCACACCGCGGCCAGCACGAAGAAGAGCAGCGTGCGCATCAGAGCGACACCTTCCAGAATCCACTGGTCTGGATCCGCATCCAGATCGAGAGTTGGTCCCACATGCCCGTTACCAGCAGCAGGCCCAGCACGATGAGCATGGCACCACCGAACTGCTGCACGCGGTGGCGACGCGTGCGCATCCAGCGCAGGGCACCGAGAGAGCGTTCGAAGAAGAGCCCGATGGCGATGAAGGGCAGCCCCAACCCCAGGCTGTAGAGCAGGGAGAGCAGGGCACCGCGCCAGGCACTGCCCTCGCTGAAGGCGAGCGTCTGCACGGCGGCCAGCGTGGGTCCCACGCATGGCACCCAGCCCAGACCGAAGGCGATGCCCAGCAACGGCGACAACAGCACCCCACCGCGCCCTCGCATACGCGGACCGAACTCGCGCTCGAAGACGGGGATGCGGCCGAGATAGGCCAGGCCCAGCAACAGCACCAGCACGCCGAGCAGTCGGGTGATGGCGGATTGGTGCTGCGCGAGTACAGAACCGATGCCGCCGAAGGCAGCACCATAGGAGACGAAGAGCAGGCCGAAGCCGAGCGTGAAGCCGACGGTGCCGGCGAGCACACGCTGGCGGTGGCGGCGCCCCTCCAGCAGCTCGTCTGCGGAGAGCCCGGTGATGAGCGAGATGTATCCCGGCACGAGCGGCGCCACGCAGGGGCTGAGGAAGGAGACGAGTCCTGCCAGCAGCGCGAGCGGCCCGGCGAGCAACAGCGAACCGCTGGCAATGGTGTCCGTCGCCATGGCGAGGACGGTCATGCGCCCACACCCTTGTTGGAGCGCGCCACCAACTCCGCGCAGGGCTCGGAATAGGTGATAACGCTCAGCTCGTCGTCGTCGAAGGTGAGCGAGGTGACGGAGGCCAGCGCGCACTGACGCTTGCGCGGGTCGTGCCAGAGGCGACGCCTCTCGGCATCCAACCGCGCCACCCAGATCGGAAGCTGATGGGAGACCAAGGCCGCCTCGTGCCCGCGTGCTGCTGCTCGCGCGTCAATGACAGCAACACGCATGCGCGCCGCCACCTCCACGTACTCCTCGCCCCAAGAGGGCTTGAAGGGGTTGTACAGGTGCCGCCAGGCACGTGGCTGCTTCAGCACGCCGTCGCCCACGGAAACACGCTTGCCCTCGAAGACATTGGTGGCCTCGAGCAGGTGCTCGTCAGTGTTGACCGGCAGCCCCAGCCGGCCGGCGAGCGGTGCAGCGGTCTGCTGCGCTCGCTGCAGCGGCGAGGCCACGACGTGCGTGATGTCACGATCGGCCAGGAAAGCGCCCACAACCTCCGCCATCTCCTCACCCAAGGCGGACAGGCGATAGCCGGGAAGCCGCCCGTACAGCAGCTTCTCGGGGTTGAACACCTCGCCATGACGGACCAGGTGGACGGTGGTGCGAACGCTCATTGATGACTCCTTGGAGTCAAGGCTATTTCACTTTGCGTCGGCCGTTGGGAGTCGCTTTGGGGGCGGACACGGGCGTGCGCACAGCCGCGGGCTGGGCCGGGGATGCCTCCGCCTCACGACGCGCCAGCGCGAAATCGACCAGAGCCTCGGCCAGCGCAGCATGGGTGGGGGTGCTCGCCACCACATCAACCCGCAGTCCGTGCTCCTCCGCCGTCCTGGCCGTGCTGGGCCCGATGCAGGCGACAACAGTGCTGGCATGCGGCTTGCCCGCGAGTCCTATGAGGTTGCGTACCGTGGCAGAGGAGGTGAACACGACGGCATCGAAGCGGCCCGTCTTGATGGCCTCACGAGTGCTGGCAGCCGGTGGCGCGGAGCGCACGGTGCGGAATACCGTCACCTCCTCCGTCTCCCAGCCCAGTGCAGCCAGGCCGGCGGCCAGCGTCTCGGTGGCGATCTCGGCCCGCGGGATCAGCACCCGGCTCATTACCTCGTCGCCCTCCTCCGCCACCGGGAATCCGTCCAGCAATCCCTGGGTGGTGTGCGGATGCACCAGCTCGGCGAACATGCCTCGTGCGGCAAGTGCGGCAACCGTGTCCTCACCGACAGCGGCAACGCGGGTACCGGCGAAGACGCGGGCATCGAGCCCGTACTCGCGGCACTTGTCCCACACCGCTGTGAAGGCATTGGCGCAGGTGAACACCACCCAGCCGAAGCGGCCCTCGACCAGGCCTGTCACTGCGCGCTCGATCTGCTGGGGTGTGCGAGGTGCCTCCACCGACAGCGTGGGCACGTGCGTGGTCACCGCGCCATCGAGTTCCAGCGCCTGCGTGAGTTCCCCCAGCGCGTCCTTGGT
>JAJXSV010000304.1 GCA_021784375.1 Actinomycetes bacterium
GAGCGGCAACACGCGGACTCTGCTCGAGCAGTACAACCGCGCCCGCGGACCCATCATCGTCAATGCCGAATCCATCGCCACCTCATCACGGTCGGCGAGTGACGGCTTCTACCAACGCTCATACACCGCAGGCCCGCTCTACGCCGCTGTCACCGGTTACTACTCACTGCTGTACGGCGCGACGGGCATCGAACGCTCGGAGAACGGTGTACTCAGCGGAACCGATCCGCGCCTGCTCGTCGATCGCATCCAGCAGTTGTTCGCCGGGCGCCATCAGGCGGGTGGCGCAGTGCAACTCACCATTGATGCGCGGGCCCAACTGGCCGCCAACCGAGCACTCGGCAATCACGTGGGAGCTGCCGTGGCGTTGAATGCGCGTACCGGCGCGGTGCTGGCTCTGGTGTCCTCGCCGTCCTTCGACCCGCAACGACTGGCTCCCAACGACCCTGCATCCGTACGTGCCTACTACGAGCAACTGATGAGCGACCCGCAGCAACCGCTGCTCAACCGCGCACTCTCACGCACCTACGCAGCCGGTACCGCGTTCAGGCTCGTGACGACGGCGGCGGCGCTGGCCTCCGGTCGCTTCACGCCCAACACCACGTTGCAGGCACCGGCCAGCATTTCCGCGGGTGGAGCCACCGTACGCAACCCCAGCGGACGAGCTTGCGGCTCCGGAAGCATCAGCTTGGCGCGGGCCTGGCGTACGTCCTGCACGACGGCCTTCGCCTGGTTGGGCTCGGTCCTCGGCGCCGACGCCATCCGCAGCGCTGCCGAGCAGTTCGGGTTCGGTAACCAGCCCTTGTCGCAGTTGCCCTCGGTCGCCAGCAGCGTGGCCGGCCACGGCACGCTGCATTCCGTGATCGAGGCCGCGGTCGGTCAGCGGGATGTGCAGGTCACGGCGTTGCAGATGGCGCAACTGGCCGCAGCAGTTGCGAACGACGGCAATCTCATGAATGCCTACGTCGTCCAGGATGTACGCGCAGGCAATCTTGCCGAACTCGAGCATGCCACGCCCACTGTGCATTCGACCCCGTTGTCCAAGACCGCCGCACGTGCGATCGCCACCATGATGTCGGGTGTGAACGGACGCTCCGACTGTGCCGATTGCCGGATCGGCCCCTACTCCGTGCACTCGGCGAGTAGCGACAATCCGGCCTGGTTCATCGCCTTCGCGGGCGACATTGCGGTGTCCGCCGTCATCGAGAAGCCCACGCAGGCAGCTGCCGCTGATGGTGCCGCGGCTCGACAGGTGGCGCTGTCCACGTTGCGTGCAGTTCTGGCAAAGTCTTGATGTCCGACAGTCCCGCCCCCTGCCGACAGGGCATGATGGGCACATGTGTCAGGAGGAGTTGCGGTGAGTGAACCCCGACTGCTTGGTGGCCGCTATCAACTGGGCGAAGTCATCGGTCATGGTGGCATGGCCGAGGTCTACTCCGGCACCGACATCCGCCTCGGCCGTCCGGTGGCGGTCAAGGTGTTGCGTGCCGATCTGGCAAGGGACCACAGCTTCCTCATGCGCTTCGAACGCGAGGCCCAAGCGGCAGCCAAGCTCAACCATCCCAACATCGTTGCGGTCTATGACACCGGTGAGGACATCTCCGATGATGGTCTGACCTCGATCCGGGTGCCCTGGATCGTCATGGAGCGGGTCGAGGGCCAGACCCTGCGCCAGATCATGACCTCAGGTCGACGGCTCACCGTGGAGCGCGCGCTCGACATCACTTCCGGCATCCTCTCGGCACTCGACTACAGCCATCGCCACGGCATCGTGCACCGCGACATCAAGCCGGCCAACGTCATGGTGACGCCCGCCGGCGACGTGAAGGTGATGGACTTCGGCATCGCCCGCGCACTTGCTGACGCCTCGGCCACCGTCACCCACACCTCAGCTGTGCTGGGCACCGCGCAGTACCTCTCGCCCGAACAGGCGCGAGGTGAGATCGTCGATGCCCGGTCGGATCTCTACTCGTGTGCCGCGCTGCTCTACGAACTGCTCACCGGGCGGCCGCCGTTCACCGGCGATTCGCCGGTGGCCATCGCCTATCAGCACGTCACCGAGCAACCGCAGGCGCCCTCGGTGTTCGATCCCGAGATCGGCCCGGAGATCGACGCCATCGTCCTCACAGCTCTGGCCAAGAAGCCGGCGGACCGTTACGCATCCGCTGCGGAGATGCGCGGTGACGTGGAACGAGCCTTGGATGGCCAGCCCGTCACGGCCAAGATTCCTCTGCAGGATGCGCCCACCGCGTCGATGGCTGCGTTGCATGCGTCCTCGAATCAGGTAGCCACCAAACAGCGACAGAGCACGGCCATCTGGCTGGGTTCGCTGGTGGCGGTGGTGGTCGTGGTGCTCGGTGCCATGTTGGTACTGCTCAAGATCTTCACGCCCGCGCCCACCGATCAGGTGGCGGTGCCCGATCTGCAGGGCCTCACCATCTCGCAGGCCACGCAGTTGTTGAAGAACACCGGTCTGCTGCTCGGCGATCAGCTGCCGCAGGCCTCCACCGATCGACCCAAGGACACCATCATCAGCCAGTCGCCGAGTCGCGACGTGCAGGTGAGCAAGGGCAGCACCGTGGACATCGTCATCAGCACCGGTCCCGGCCAGGTAGCCGTACCGAATGTGGTGAACATGGCAACCGTGGAGCAGGCGCAGGCCGCGCTCACTGCCGCCAACCTCAAGTTGGGTACCGTAACCCAGGAGAACGCCGATGCGGCGGCGGGCACCGTCATCCGCAGTGACCCCGCGGCGGGCACCATGGCCGACCCCGGCACTGCCGTGTCGCTCGTCATCTCCAACGGCAAGGTGCAGGTGCCGAATGTGGTGGGCGAACCGGCATCACAGGCGGAGACCGAACTGGCCAATCTGGGCTTCAATGTTGCGCATGTGACGCAGGTGGACACCACGGTGGCCGCCGGCACTGTGCTTTCACAGGATCCCGTGGGTGGCACCAGCGCGGATCAGGGCTCGACCGTGACCATCACGGAGTCCAGCACCAGTTGAGCCGCTGCCCTCAGCCGATGAGGGGCTTGAGGCTGGCCGATCGCGCGACCGCCTGGGTGTCCCCGCACATTTCCAGCCAGTTGGCCAGGATGCGGTAACCGCCCTCCGTGAGCACGGATTCGGGGTGGAACTGCACGCCTTCGACGGCGAACTGCTTGTGACGGATACCCATGATGACGCCCGATTCGCTGCGTGCGGTCACTTCCAGTTGGTCGGGAACGGTGCCGTCCTGCACCGCCAACGAGTGATAGCGCGTGGCCGTGAAGGGGTGGGGCAGCCCTTTGAAGACGCCCTGTTCCTCGTGCGAGACCTCCGAGGTCTTGCCATGCAGCAATTCAGGAGCCCGATTGACGGTGGCGCCGTACACGGCAGCGATGGCCTGGTGGCCCAGGCACACGCCGAACACCGGAACCCGGCCCTGCGCGGCCCGGATCAGGTCCATGCTGACGCCGGCGCTTTCCGGGGTGCCGGGGCCGGGCGAGATGAGGATGCCGTCGTAGCCCAGCGCCTCGGCGATATCGACCTCGTCGTTGCGCAGCACGTCCACCTCGGCACCGAGTTGGACAAGGTAGGACACGATGTTGAACACGAAGG
>JAJXSV010000305.1 GCA_021784375.1 Actinomycetes bacterium
GAAGGCCCGACCAGTTTGTGCCTCGGGTGACGACATCTGCTTCTGGTAGAAGGTGGCAGCCGCGGTGTGCGCCTCCAGCAGGCGTTGGCGCTGGCCCTGCTGACGGTTGGGTGCGGCCGTACCCTCCTCATAGCGCAACTGGATGCCGTACTTGGCGGCCAGCTTCTCCACCGCCTCGTTGAACTGCAGCGCATCGATCTTGCGCACGAAGGCGATGACGTCACCACCCTCCTGGCAACCGAAGCAATGCCAGAAGCCCTTGGCCGGAGTGACGTGGAAACTCGGCGACTTCTCGTCGTGAAAGGGGCACAGGCCCTTCAGGGACCCACCGCCTGCGCTGCGCAGGCCTACGTAGTCGCGCACCACTTCATCGATGCGGGCCCGTTCGCGGACGAGCGCGACATCCTCGTCCTTGATGCGTGCCATGCCGCGAGTGTAGGCGGGGCCGGGGACGGCGGGCTCAGCCCAGCAACCGCGCCTGCCACTGCCGTACCGAGGTGTCGGTGAGGCTGGCGATCTGGTCGATAACCACCCGCAGGCGTGCCGCGTCATCCGGCGCGGCCAACCAGGCGCCACGCAACCAGGGGTCGAGAGCATCCGGAGCCCGCGACTCCAATGCCGCTGCCAGCTCGCGGATAACCTGACGCTGCTCCTCGTAGACGGCGTCAGCGCCCTGCCGCTGCATGACGTAGAGCGCGGCCATGGACTTCAGCACCGCCACCTCGGCGCGCGTGTCCGCGGGAACCAGCAGGTTGGCGCCATAGCGGGTGAGACGACCCTCGCCGTACTCCGACCTGGTCGAACTGTGCGCGGCCTCGCAGAAGCGGCCGATGAGCCGGCTGGTGAGGTTCTTGAGGGCGGCCAGCGAACGCTGCGAGCCGTCAAAGGCCTGCGGCCAGTAGGGCAGGGCAACCAGGCGGTCCAAGGCGTCCGCCAGCTCGGAAGGGGGCGTGTCCTTGGCGTATTCGCGGGCGCACAGTTCCAGCAGGGGCTCGCGCTGCCCCGCCCGTGCCACTGTGACCAGATCGAGGTGACCGGCGAATACCGCGTCCTCGACATCGTGCACCGAGTAGGCCACATCGTCGGCCCAGTCCATGACCTGGGCTTCGAAGCACTTGCGCCCGTCGACGGCGCCCTCGCGCACCCAATGGAAGAGCGCGGCATCGTCCGCATAGAAACCGAACTTGAGCGCGCTCACCTCCCGGCCCCATGGATACTTCACGGCCGCGTCGAGCGCCGCGCGGGTGAGGTTGAGCCCCACTGAACGCCCCTGGGCATCGAAGGTCTTGGCCTCCAGCCGGGTCAGCAGGCGCAGGGTCTGGGCATTGCCCTCGAAACCGCCGATATCCGCGGCCAGACGATTGAGCTCGCTCTCGCCGTTGTGCCCGAAGGGAGGATGCCCGAGATCATGGGCCAGACAGCCCACCTCGACCAGATCGGGATCGCAGCCCAGGGAACCGCCGAGCTCGCGCCCGATCTGGGCGACTTCCAAGGTGTGGGTGAGTCGGGTGCGGGGGAAATCGTCGGACCCCGCCTGCAGCACCTGCGTCTTGGCGGCCAGGCGACGCAGGCCCGCCGAATGCAGGATGCGTGCACGATCGCGGGCGAAGGCGGTGCGGTCCACGCGCTTCGCGGGCTCGGCGACGAACCGCACCTCGTCGGCAGGGGCATAACCGGCGCTGGGCAGGTCATCGCCACACGCGGTCTGCATCAACGAGGTCACGCGCCGATTCTGTCAGGCCCGGCCGCTCGTGCGTCAGGGACGCGTGCCGGCGCCACGCTGGTAGATGAGCCAGAACTGCAGCAGGCCGCCGGTTTCACGTACGACATAGGGCACGGTGATGGAGGAGCCCGGGCCACTGGTGGGCGGCGCGGAATGCACGGTGAAGCCAAGCGAGGACATCATGGCGTCGGAGCGGGCGACATGGCAGCGGTCAGTGACGATGGTGATGGTGCGCCAATGCCGGGTCCGTGCGTACGCCGCCACCGCGGCCAGCGAGTTGTAGGTGTCAGTGCCTGTGCGAATGGCCTGGATGTGTGAGCGCGCCACTCCCTTCGACTGCAGGTAGAGACGACCCGAAGTGGCTTCGGTGAAGCGATCACCCGGGCGACTGCCCCCCACCGTCACAATGTGATCGGAGATTCCCGCCCGGTACAGCGCGTACGCGCGATTGAGGCGGTTGCGCAGCACCGGGCTGGGATGGCCGTCGAATTGGGCTGCGCCCAGCACCACAATGGCGTCCGAGTGGGTGGTGTCCTCGCGCAGGCCGGTGACGACGACCCAACCCGCGGTGGCCGCTATCGACACCACCACGACCAGCACGACCGCGCTGATCGCGCGCCGCAACATGCGGAAGCCGAAGAACATTCAGCCGCCACTCACGCCGATTTCGGCAAGTGAAAGATCCGTGCCCGCCGCCAATTCCCGTGAATCGAGCCAGCCATCGGGTAGCGCCACGCGCTTGGCACCGGAGGTGCGGCCGCGCGGGCCTTCGGCGATCTGCGTCGGATAGGGCTGAGTGCCATCGATGCGATCGAGTAGCGAGCGCAACTCCGCGACGCTGTCGATAAGCCCAAGCTGCAGGCGGATGTCCGAGCCCACGGCGAAGCCCTTGAGGTACCACGCCATGTGCTTGCGCATCTCGCGGCAGCCTTTGCCCTCGTCGCCACCGTGCATTTCGATGAGCAACTCGCAGTGGCGGATCATGATCTGCTGCACAGCCGCGCAATCCGGTTCACTTCCAGCATCCACTGCGTCGAAGGCCGCAGCGATCTGTCCGAAGAGCCACGGCCGGCCCAGGCAGCCGCGGCCGATCACCACGCCATCACAGCCGGTTTCGCGCTGCATGCGCACGGCGTCCTCACCCGTCCACACGTCACCGTTGCCGAGCACCGGTACGCCCATGGGGGCAAGCGTCTGCTTGAGCCGCGCGATCGCCGACCAATCAGCATGACCGGAGTACATCTGTAAGGCGGTGCGGCCGTGCAGTGCCACCCAGGAGGCACCCGCCCGCGCCGCGGCAACGCCGGCATCAAGGTAGGTGGTGTGATCATCGTCGATGCCTTTGCGCATCTTGACGCTCACCGGCACCTTGCCCTGCGCGGCGGACACCGCCGCCTCAACGATGTCGCGGAACAGATCGCGCTTCCAGGGCAGGGCCGAACCGCCACCCTTGCGCGTCACCTTGGGCACGGGACAGCCCATGTTCAGATCTATGTGATCCGCCCGCTCCTCATCGACGATCATGCGCACCGCTCGGCCGACGATGTGGGGATCGACGCCATAGAGCTGGATGCTGCGCGGCGACTCCTGCGGACCAAAGGCGATCATCGACATGGTGTCGGCGTCGCGCTCAATGAGTGCGCGCGAAGTGATCATCTCGGAGACATACAGCGCGGCACCACCGCTGGGATAGATGTGATGCGATGCCTCGCGGCACAGCTGCCGGTAGGCCCGATTGGTGATGCCTGCCATGGGCGCCAGCACCACCAGCGGACGATCGCCGGAGAACAGTGATGTGAGCATCAGCAGACGGGCAGACGCTCCGCCAGCCACGCGCGCAGGCCCGCGATGGGCAGGCGCTGCTGCTCCATCG
>JAJXSV010000306.1 GCA_021784375.1 Actinomycetes bacterium
GGTCGGTGGCGGCCAGGGCCAGGGCCTGCAGTGCCGTCACAGCATCGCCCGCGAGCTGTGGGAGCTGCAGGGCGCTGAGGGCGGCCTCGCGGTTGCGGGCGATGCGCAGTTCCACCTCTGCCAATGCCCCGGAGTCGCGCAGCACCTCCTGCACCTGAGTCAGGCCCACAGCGTCGAGCTCCGGATTGCCGAGCTGCCGCTCGAGCAGGCTTCGCTGGCTGCTGTTCCCGCGTTCCTGCGCCAGCGCGATGAGGATGGTGCGCTTGCCTTCACGCACATCATCACCCGCAGGTTTGCCGGTTAGTGTCGTATCGCCGAAGACGCCCAGGACGTCATCACGCAGTTGGAACGCCTCGCCGAGGGGTACACCGAAGGCGGTGTAGGCCTCCAGCACAGCGCTCTCCGCGCCGGCCAAAGCGGCGCCCAGGTGCAGCGGTCGCTCGATGGTGTAGGCGGTGGTCTTGAAACGCATCACCCGCAAGGCCCTTTGCACACTGCCACCGCCGCGCGACTGCTCGAGCACGTCGAGGAACTGCCCGGCCATGAGCTCTGCGCGCATGGCGTCGAAGACCGGCTTGGCACGACGCAATGCCTTGTCCTCGAAGCCCGAGTCGAAGAGCATGGCATCGGTCCAGACCAGGGCCAGATCGCCGATGAGGATGGCGGCCGCAGCACCGAATGACTCTGGTGCACCGTTCCATTGCTGTTCACCGTGCAGCGCTGCGAAGCGCCGGTGCACCGCCGGTGCACCACGACGTGTGTCCGAGTTGTCCATGACGTCGTCATGGATGAGGGCCGAGGCTTGCAGTAACTCCAGTGCGGCTGCTGCCTTGATGATGGGATCGCCGACCTGGCCGCCGGCCCCGACGAATCCCCAGTAGCAGAAGGCCGCGCGCAGACGCTTACCCCCACGCAGCATGTCGCTGAGTGCCGAGAGCGCTGGTTGGAGGTCGGGGGAGATGGCGAGCAGCGGTTGCGCGTGCTGGTTCAGGAAGTCGTCGAGCGCCGCCTGAATGCGTTCGCGCAGTCGGGCGAGCGCAGCATCGAAGTCGGGCACGGGGTGAGCCTACGACCCCCGACTGTGCCTCGTCGTTGGCGGCTCATTACTCTGCGCCCATGACCCCTGGCCCGGCATTGCGCGACCTGCTTGCCAGCGGCAGGCCCACCTACTCCTTTGAGATCTTCCCGTCCAAGCATGGCGCCAACGACCCTGCGTTGTGGCAGACGGTGCTCGAGCTCGAGCCCTTGAAACCTACCTTCGTCTCCGTCACCTACGGCGCGGGCGGTTCCACACAGGAGCGAACGCTCGACATCTGTCGGCGCATTGAGGAGCAGACGGGGATGTCGACGGTCGGTCATCTCACCTGCGTGGACTCCTCGGTCGATGCACTGCGCGCGGTGATCCGCAAGTACGTCGATGCGGGCGTGCGCAGTGTGCTGGCCCTCCGTGGCGACCCCACGGCGGGGCCCAATACATCATGGGTGACGCATCCCAACGGCTTCAGGTACGCGATCCAGTTGGTGGAGTTGCTTCGTGAACTCGGTGACTTCACGATCGGTGTGGCAGCCTTCCCGGAGAAGCACCCGGAGTCCCCGAGCATGCAGCATGACTCGCGCATCCTGGCCGAGAAGCAGCGCGCCGGCGCGCACTACGCCATCACCCAGCTCTTCTTCCGGCCGGTCGACTACTTCGCTCTCGTGGATCGCGCGCACGCCGCGGGCGTCACCATGCCCATCATTCCCGGCATCATGCCGGTGACCAATGTGGCGCAGATCGAGCGTTTTGCCTCGCTCTCCGGTGCCGAATTCCCGGTTGCCCTGCGTGAGCGCTTCGAGGCGGTTCGTGACGACGAGCAGGGGGTGCGTGAGGTCGGCGTGGACATCGCCTTCGAGCTTTCCGTGGCGCTCGTGCAGGGCGGTGCGCCGGGGCTGCACTTCTACACCATGAACAAGTCGGCGTCGACGCGTCGGGTCTTCCAGCGCCTGGCGGACGCGGGCATCATCCAGCGCTGACGTCAGTAGCTCCCCGGGATCAGTTCGAGCGGTCGGTTCCCAGCGTGACCTGGACAGTCCTGCTGCCACCTTCGGGGAGATCGATGGTGACGTCGATCGTGGAACCGGGCACGGCGGCGCGTATGGCGGCCACCGCCTCCGAGGCATCGCGCACCACCTGGGTACCGATGCGGCGGACCACCGAGCCCACGGTGATGCCGGCGGCTTCCGCCCCACCGCCCACTGACACCTTGCTCACGCGGGCACCGACGCCGGTGTAGCTACCATCGAAATTCACGCCCAACACCGGGCGTTGTGACACCCCCAGCTCGCTCACCTTGCCGTTGGCAATGACAGCCGTGGAAGCCAGTTCATTGGCGACGCGGTAGGCCTGATTGACCGGGATGGCGAAGCCGAGGCCGATGCTGCCGCTCTGTGTGTAGGTGCTGCTGCTCAACGAGGCGATGGCAGCGTTCATGCCGATCACTCGGCCGCTGGGATCGATCAAGGGTCCGCCGGAGTTTCCGGGGTTGATGGCGGCATCAGTCTGCACGGCATTGATGTAGGAGGTGGTGCCGGCACTGGAGCCGGTGGTGACCACCGGGCGGTTGAGTGCGGACACAATGCCTGCGGTCACACTGCCGGCCAGGGCCAGCGGAGCGCCGATGGCCATGACCGGCTCACCGACCACCAGGTTCGAGGAATCACCCACTTCCACGGCGGGCAGCCCGGCCCGAGCAACCATGACGACGGCGACGTCGTACACAGGGTCACGGCCGACGAGGGTGCCGGTGAGGTCGGTGCCATCCTGCAGTTCCACGGTGATGCTGGACGCGCCATCGATCACGTGGTTGTTGGTGATGATGTACGAGTGGCCATCACCGGCACGTGCGGGGATCGAAGCCACCCAGCCGCTGCCGGAGCCGGCGCTGCCGTCACTGAAACTGCTGTTGATCATCACCACGGAGGGCAGCAACTGTTTGGCCAGCGCCTCCACATCGAAGGACGAACCTGCTGTGGCGGCGGCGGTCACACCCGGTGCGCCCGCGGCACCGGTCGCGCCACGGGGGCCGGTGATGTTCCAGGCCAGCGCGCTGTTGCCGGTCGTGCATCGGCCGCTTGCCGGAGCCAGCGTCATCACTCGGGTCTTGTTGTTGACGCAGGCCTTGATCTCATGGTTGACGTTGGCCGCCCAGGCACTTCCCCCAGCGACGAGCGTTCCTGCGACGAAGGCTGCAGCGATCTTGGCTCGGTAATGCACGGCTCACTCCCTTGACTGTTTCCGAGTGTACGGAAAGCAGATTTTGGACTTGATGTGTGCTCGGTTAACGATCGGTATACGGTCCGGATGCTCGCAGCGCGCACCGGCGCCCGCGCGACCTGCATCCGGGCCGCAGAGCCTCGCCTACAAGCGGTCGATCACCTGGCCGTCGGCAATCGCTGCCAACTGCTCGAGGCTGAGTTCGGTGAGCGAGCGAACGCGGCTGCGGCCCTCGGCCGCTGGGATTTCCACCAGACAGGGGATGCCGATAGCGCGTGCGCCGGCAGCCTCCACCGAGGCCAATCCGGTGGGTGAGTCCTCGAT
>JAJXSV010000307.1 GCA_021784375.1 Actinomycetes bacterium
CATCGATGGCCAATCGGGCTCAGGACGATCCATCGAATCAAATGCGCCGACAGGTCGCTATCTGTGATCTCCTGCCGACGCGTCATGGGCGTCGAAACCGAGTATGGGATCACCCTTCCCGGTTTCGGCGACGCCAACCCGACGACACTCTCCACGCATATCGTGCAGGGCTATGCGCGTGCGGCGCTCGACGAATCACTGTGGCGAACGCGCTGGGACTACTACACCGAAATGCCGTTGCGGGATGCTCGCGGCTTCGACCTCTCCATGGCGGACGCCGACCCCAGCATGCTCACCAATGCCGAGGGTGAGTTTGCGAATATCGTGCTCACCAACGGCGCCCGGCTCTACGTGGACCACGCCCACCCTGAATACTCAGCCCCCGAAACCCTCTCCCCGCGCGCAGCCAGCCTCTACGACGCGGCGGGGGTGCGCATCATGGAACGTGCTGCAGCCGCCGTGGGGCTGTTCGCAGGCAAGCATGCGATTCAGCTCTACAAGAACAACACCGACAACAAGGGTGCCTCCTACGGGACGCATGAGAACTTCCTCGTGCAAAGGGCCGTCCCCTTCGATCGTCTGATCCGCAATCTCACCCCCTTCTTCATCACCCGGCAGATCTACACCGGCAGCGGACGAGTCGGCCTGGGGCAGATCGGCGATACACCGGGGTTCCAGATCACGCAGCGCGCCGACTATTTCGAGGCCGAGGTGGGCCTTGAGACGACCATGCGGCGTCCCATCATCAACACCCGCGATGAACCGCATGCCGACCCCGCACGCTGGCGACGACTGCATGTAATCACCGGGGACGCCAACCTGTCGCAGTTCGCCACCTGGTTGAAGCTGGGCACACTCGCACTCGTACTCTCCATGATCGAGGAGGGAGTGGACCTCCCGCAATTCGACATCGAGGACCCCGTCATCGAGATGCGCGCGGTCTCCCACGATGTCAGTCTGCGACGCGGTATCAGGCTGGTCGGTGGGCGCACCGTCACTGCGCTCGAGGTGCAGCGCGCCTATCTGTCGGCCGCGCTCGCCGCGCAGCCGCAGGAGGCCGAGACCCGCGAACTGCTGGGGGAGTGGCAGCGGGTCCTCGACGATCTTGCGCTGGATCCGGATCTCTGCGCCGATCGCCTGGACTGGGTGGCGAAGCTGCAATTGCTCGATGGCTATCGCGAACGCGAGAACCTGGCCTGGGATGCACCACGGCTCCAGCTCATTGACCTCCAGTACTCCGATGTGCGCACCGACAAGGGCCTGGCCAACCTGCTGACGGCTCGCGGATCCCTGCGGCGGTTGTTCAGCGACGAGGAGATCGAGGCGGCCATGGTCCAACCACCGCGCGACACCCGGGCCTACTTCCGAGGCGAAGTGATCCGGCGTTACCCGCAGCAGATCGCTGCAGCATCCTGGGACTCCGTGGTCTTCGACCTGCCGGGCGCCAGTTCGCTATCCAGGGTTCCCCTGCTCGATCCGCTGCGAGGAACCGCGGCATTGACGGAGCAATTGCTCGACGATTCGCCAACGGCAGCAGCCTTGCTCGACAATCTCAGTAGCTGAAGCGGAGGAACCATGGCAAGCAGGGAACAATCCGAACGTTCGATCGCGCCACAGCAGAGAGATGAACAGGTCGTGGATGTGGCCGCAGCCTCGGTCATCCGCACCAACGAACTCGACGCGCTGCTCGACGAGATCGATGGCGTGCTGGAGACAAACGCGGAGGAATTCGTCCGCTCCTATGTGCAGAAGGGTGGCGAGTGACGCAGATGGAGGGGCTGCCCACGACGCCCATCCGTGGCGCCCTGAAGCGCCGCATCTTCGGCATCGAGACTGAGTTCGGGCTGACCTGCGTCGCCTCCGACGGAACGCGCAAACTCACGCCCGATGATGCCGCTCGTTACCTCTTCCGGGATGTGGTCTCCAAGGCACGTTCCAGCAACGTCTTCCTCACCAACGGCTCGCGCCTCTACCTCGATGTCGGATCGCACCCCGAATACGCCACCTGCGAGTGCGACGACATCCTGCAACTGATCGCCCATGAGCGAGCCGGCGACGCCATCCTGCATCAGATGGCAGTCGACGCCGAGACCTCGATGCGCGCGGAAGGAATCGACGGCTCGCTTTTCCTGTTCAAGAACAACACCGATTCCGCGGGCAATTCGTACGGATGCCACGAGAACTACCTGATCGCCCGCACCGGCGAGTTTGCTGAGATGGCACGCTATCTGGTGCCGTTCCTCATCACCCGGCAACTCATCGTGGGCGCGGGCAAGGTGGTGCAGACCCCCAGCGGATCGCACTTCGCAATCAGCCAGCGAGCTGATCACATGTGGGATGGCGTGTCCTCCGCCACCACGCGTTCGCGACCCATCATCAACACGCGCGACGAGCCGCATGCCGATGCCGAGATGTACCGGCGACTGCATGTCATCGTCGGCGATTCCTCCATGTCGCAGACCACGGCGCTGCTCAAGGTCGCCAGCACCGACGCCCTGCTCCGACTGCTCGAGGATCGCCGTGCGCTTCGCGACTTCACCCTGGAGAACCCAGTGCGCGCGATCCGTGAGATCGCCCTCGACCCCACTGGTCGGACGCCCGTACGTCTGGCCAACGGCCAGTCGGCCACAGCCCTCGAGATCCAGTGGACCTATTACACCGCCGTTGCCGCCCATGCCGAGGAGACAGGCACCGACACGGGAGCCACCGCACGTGCACTTGATCTCTGGCGTCGCACGCTGGTCGCCATCGAGGGCCATCGCCTGGAGCAGGTTGCCAGCGAGATTGACTGGATCATCAAGCGCTCAGTGCTGGACCGCGCGGCGGCACGCAACGGGCTGGACCTCAGCAGTCCCCGGCTGGCGCAGCTCGACCTCGCCTACCACGACATCAACCCGACGCGCGGCCTCTTCCGGGTTATGGAAGCCCGCGGTCTGGTTGCCACCGTCGTGGAGGAGAGTGCAGTGCAGGAGGCGCGCACCATTCCGCCGCAGACCACCCGCGCCAAACTGCGGGGCGATTTCATCGCCGCTGCCATGCGCACGCACACCGAGCACACCGTCGACTGGACGCAACTCAAGATCGCCGATCACGGCAATCGTTCGGTGCTGTTGAAGGATCCCTTCGCGGCCGTGGACGCCCGTGTGGACAGGCTGATCGCGAGCCTGGAGTAGGCGCGCGTTCGCTAGGCTTCGCAGCATGCGTATCAAGCCCCTGGTCGTGCTCGGCGTGCTCGCCGTGGCTCTCTCCGCCTGCACCAGTTCGCCTCAGCCCACGGCCTCGCCCAGCGATCTCAAGCCGTCCGTCACGGCCTCGCCCAGCGCCAGCGCCTCCATCGGTGACGCGTCCGCCTACACGGTGACGGGCGCCTGGGGCAAGAAGCCCGTGGTGGCGATCGCGGCCGGCGCCGGCAACGTCTCGAACCTCATCGTGAAGGACATCATCCCGGGCACGGGAGCGGCGGTGCAGGCCACCGACAACGTCACCGTCAACTACGTTGGTATTGGCGCGTTGTCGCGTAAGCAGTTTGACGCCTCCTGGGACTCTGGCAGTACCGCCAGTTTCCCGCTCA
>JAJXSV010000308.1 GCA_021784375.1 Actinomycetes bacterium
TCCGTGGAGAAGATGCAGGTGTTCTGGCCCTGGTCCTCCTTGAGGATGTCGGCCTGCACGGTGCCGCGAACGTTGGTGAGGGTGAAGGCCTCGATGCCCTGGCGTTCGACGGCTGTGGGTTCGCGTACCTCTCGCTCCGTGAAAGCCGCCACCTGCTGATCGATGGCCGCATTGAGGAAGAACGCCAGGATGGTCGGTGCGGGACCGTTGATGGTCATGGAGACCGAGGTGCTGGGTGCGCACAGGTCGAAGCCCTGGTAGAGGACCTTCATGTCCTCGAGCGTGGCGATGGAGACACCCGAGGTGCCGACCTTGCCGTAGACGTCCGGGCGTGGCTCGGGGTCTCGCCCGTAGAGCGTCACGGAATCGAAGGCAGTGGAAAGGCGCGTGGCCGGTTGCCCCGCGGAGAGCAGATGGAAACGGCGGTTGGTGCGGAAGGCGTCACCCTCACCGGCGAACATGCGCGTGGGATCCTCGTTCTCGCGCTTGAAGGGGAACACGCCGGCCGTGAAGGGGAAGAAGCCGGGCAGGTTCTCCTTGCGCAGGAAGCGCAGGAGCGAGCCCTGATCCTCGAAGCGGGGCACTGCCACGCGCGCAATGCGATTGCCGGAGGGCGTGAGCCGGTGCAGGGTCGTGCGCAATTCCTGTTCTCGCACCGTCACCACGCGCTCGTCGCCGGCATACGACGCAACGACGGAGGGCCAACTGTCGAGCAGCCGACGCGTGTGTGCATCGAGCCGGTCCTCGGCAGCGGCTCGCGCCTCAGCGAGCGAGGGCAGACTGGGATGGTCCGCGCCCAGCAGCGCGATGGCGCGATCATGCAATTCCCGTTGCCGGGCAAGGACAACCAGTTGCTCGGTGCGCTGGTGGTACTCGCGTACCGTGGTGGCAACCTCGGACAGGTAGCGAATGCGTTCCCCGGGCAGCGGTGTCCAGAGGCCCGTCGACTGCTTCCCTTCGACCGGTGGCAGTACGCCGTGTCGCACGGGCAGGCCCTGCGCAGCGAGCAGCCCGCGCAGGTGCTGGTAGAGCGCGGTGACGCCGTCATCGTTGTAACTGGCCGCCGAGGTGCCGAAGACGGGCATCTCCTCCCAGGATGATTCGAACTGCTCGCGGGTGCGCAGCAACTGCCGAGCGACATCGCGGCGGGCATCCTCCGAGCCGCGCCTTTCAAACTTATTGATGGCGACGACGTCCGCGAAGTCGAGCATGTCGATCTTCTCGAGTTGTGACGCGGCACCGTAATCGGCGGTCATCACGTAGAGGGAACAGTCGACGAGTGCGGTGACAGCGGAATCGCCCTGACCGATCCCCGGGGTCTCCACGATGATGAGGTCGTAGCCCGCCGCCTTGCAGGCCGCAATCACGGTGGGCAGTGAGGCTGGAAGTTCACTCTCACTGCCGCGTGTGGCGAGCGAGCGGAAGAAGACGACATCATCCCCCAGCGCATTCATGCGGATGCGGTCGCCCAAAAGGGCTCCACCTGCACGACGTCGCGTGGGATCGACAGCCAGCACCGCGATCCGAAGTTGATCCACCTGATCCACACGCAAGCGGTGGATGAGTTCATCGCAAAGCGAGGACTTGCCGGATCCACCGGTACCGGTGATACCGAGCACCACCGCGTGGTCGTCGCTCTCCGGAAGGTCAGCCGCCGAGATCTGGCCCCCTTCGATGGCAGTGATCACGCGACCCAGCGCGTGGCTGCCACCCGACCGCAACTCGACTGCGTTGGGCAGCGGGTCGATGCGCGGTACATCGCACTCCGCCAGGATGGTGTTCACCATGGCCGCGAGCCCCAGACGTTGACCATCGGCCGGTGTGAAGATGTGTGCGACGCCGCGTTGCTGAAGCAGCGCCACCTCTTCGTCGACGATGGTGCCGCCACCACCCCCGTAGACGCGCACGTGACCCAACCCGCGCGCCCGCAGTTGTTCCAGCAGGAAGCTGAAGTACTCGATGTGCCCGCCCTGGTAGGAACTCACCGCGACCGCATCAACGTCCTCCTGCAGACAGGCCGTCACCAACTCCTGAACCGAGCGATTGTGTCCGAGGTGGATGACTTCGGCACCCTGCGCCTGCAGGATGCGACGGATGATGTTGATCGCCGCATCATGACCATCGAAGAGCGCGGCGGCCGTGAGCACACGGATGGGCCGCGACGGCACATGCAAGGTCAGGGCATCCGCCATCACTCGCCGCCCGCGAGTTCGGCGTCCGTGTACAGCAGTTCGGGATGCTCGAGTCCCTTGCCCACCTCCGCCAGCAGGCGGGAGCCCAGGGCACCGTCGATGAGCCGGTGGTCGAAGGACAGCGTGAGCGTCATGACGGAGCGCACGAGCACTTGACCGGCGA
Organism: Actinomycetes bacterium; assembly: GCA_021784375.1. Next base: position 2,356 of record JAJXSV010000308.1, read on the forward strand.
CCACCCACGGCGCATCGCGCACCTGACCCATGCAGAGGATGGCGGCCTCGCCGGGATTGATGATGGGCGTGCCACCGTCGACACCGAAGACACCGATATTGGTGATGGTGATGGTGCCGTGAGAGAGCTCGGCCAGGGTGGTCTGGCCGGCTCGGGCACGCGACACCAGATCGCGCAGCGCGGCCGCCAGGTCGAGCAGGCTCAGACCTTGCGCCGCCTTGATGTTGGGCACGATGAGACCTCGCTTGGTGGCCGCGGCGATGCCCAGGTTCACGTCTGCGAATTGCGCGATCTGGTTCCGGGCACCGTCCCAGGAGGCATTGACCTGCGGATGCAGATCGATGGCGCGGAGCAGCGAACGGGCGACGAAGAGCAGGGGCGTGATGCTGACGCCCTTGGCCTGCGGCAGGTGACGCACCCGATCGATGACGTGCAGCAGTTCCGTGACGTCGACGGTCACCCACTCGTTCACATGGGGCGCGGTGAAGGCACTGCGCACCATGGCGTCGGCCATTGCCCGCTGTACGCCGTGGATGGGCGTGCGGATGGTGCCCGCCGGATCGTTGGGTGGTGGTGGCGGCGCCATGGGCGGGGTCACCGTAACCACGGGAGCGACACCGGGCGTGGCAGCGGCGACCACTTCCTCGCGGCGGATCACGCCGTCGGCGTGCGAGGGCTTGAGCGCATGCAGATCGACACCCAGTTGCCGGGCCAACATGCGCACGGGCGGCGAGGCCAGAACCTGCGCGGAGGGGGTGGGCAGGGCGGTTGCCTCCTCCTGCAGGCTGCGCCGCGCTCGTCTGGTGGTGCGATGTGCCGAGGGACCGGCACCGACGAGTACCCGGGTGTCCGTGGGCTCGCTCTGCGTGCCGGCCTCTGGGACGGTGGAGCCGGCGGAGGACGCGGTGTCGATGGTGAAGATGGCGGTGCCGACGGCCACCACGTCGCCCTCGGCGGCCTGCAGCGAGACCACGGTGCCGGCATAGGGGCTGGGCAGTTCCACCATGGCCTTGGCGGTTTCGATTTCCACTATGGGCTGGTTGACGCTCACTACGTCACCGACCCGCACCAGCCAGCGCATGATCTCGGCTTCGGTCAGCCCCTCACCGATGTCGGGAAGCAGGAAGGCACGATGTGTGGAAGTGGCCATGTCATTCCTCAAAGGTGCGGTCGACGGCGTCGAGAAGGCGATCGACATCGGGGAGGTAC
>JAJXSV010000309.1 GCA_021784375.1 Actinomycetes bacterium
GTCCTCGATGTCGACACCGCGATAGCGCAGGGCGCCACCTTCGCGGTCGGGTTCGGCGATCTCGCTCTCGAACGCGATGACGCCCTCGAGGCCGGGTACGAAATCGGTCATGTGACCTCCTCGGTAGGGGGACATTCTCCCGTGCACCGTTTGTCGCGCGAAATCGGACGTTCGTCCCGTCCCACATGCCGGACGCCTGTGCCGCCGCGAGGCAGGTTGCGCGGCCGTGGGGCTCCGCGGTGGTGGGCGGCACCGCTCAGGCATCCGTGACTGGTCGGGTGCGGCGGGACGCGCGAGGATGGGCACCGTGACCGAATACGCGGACCTCCGCATCACCTACACCCGTTCGAGCCTCAACGAGGAGGACGTCGCGCCCGATCCGCTCACGCAGTTCGAGCGCTGGTTCGCACAGGCGCGCGAGGTGTTCGAGGAACCCAATGGCATGGTCTGTTCGACGGCCAACACCGCGGGCGAGGTGTCGAGTCGCAGCGTGCTCCTCAAGGCGGCCGACGAGCGCGGATTCAGCTTCTTCACCAACTACGAGTCGCGCAAGGGCCACGACCTCGCGGAGAACCCCCACGTGTCGCTGCTCTTCCCGTGGTACGACCTGCACCGCCAGGTCGTCGTGCATGGCGTGGCCGAACGGGTCTCGCGCGAGGTCACCGTCGAGTACTTCAAGGCCCGACCGCACGGGCACCGCGTGGGGGCCTGGGCCAGCCTGCAGTCGTCGGTGCTGCCGGGCGGACGCGCTGAACTGGAGCGGCGCTTCGCCGACGCGGACGCCAAGTACCCCGAGGGCGCCGAGGTGCCGGTGCCCGATTACTGGGGCGGCTACCTGGTGCGTCCGTCGGCCATCGAGTTCTGGGCCGGACGCGCCAATCGCCTGCACGACCGCCTGCGCTATCGCGCGCCCAGCCCCAACGCGCCGACGAACGTCGCCTGGATCCTGGAGCGCCTGAGCCCCTGACAGCGCGCGCGACGGCTGCCGCCGACGCGGCTAACCGCGCATGACACACTGCGCGAATGGCTCGCCTGCTCGCCGACATCACGCCCCTGCGCGTGGTGCCCGCCTATCGACGGCTGTGGCTGGCCATCTCCATCTCCAACGTCGGCCAACAGCTGACGTCCGTCGCCGTGGGCCTGCAGGTCTGGAACCTCACCCACTCGTCCTGGTCGGTCGGCCTGGTGGGGTTCTTCCAGTTGGTGCCGCTCGTGCTGCTCGGCATGTACGGCGGCGCGCTCTCCGATGCGCACGACCGGCGCACCATCGGCCTGCTCGGCGCGCTGGGCATGATGACCTGCTCCGCCCTCTTCACGACCCAGGCGCTGCTCGGCAACCGCACGGTGTGGGTGGTGTACGGACTCATCAGCGTGCAGTCGGCGGTGTTCGCCGTCGGCAACCCGGCGCGGCAGTCGATCATCCCGCGCATCGTCCCCCGCGAACTGCTCACTGCCGCCAACGCGCTCTCCATGTTGTCGTGGAACGTCGGCTTCACCGCCGGGCCGCTGCTCGCTGGTGCCATCATCGCCGCCAGCGGGGGAGTGACGCTCGCCTACCTCATCGACAGCCTCATGTTCATCGCCATGGTGACGGCGATGTACCGACTGCCGCGCATCCCACCGGCGGAGGGTGCGCGCCGGGCCGGCATCGCCTCGATCCGCGAGGAGCTGCAGTTCGTGCGCGGAAAGCCCAAAGTGCAGATGACCTTCTACATGGACATCATCGCCATGGTCTTCGGCATGCCACGCGCGCTGTTCCCGGCCATCGCCGCAGGCTGGTACGCGAACGGCATGGCGACGGCCACCGCCCTCGGCTTCCTGGTCGCGGGTCCCACCGCGGGCGCGGCCATCTCCAGCGTCTTCAGCGGCCCCCTGCACCACATCCGCAGGCAGGGCCTCGCCATCTTCATCTCCATCCTGGCCTGGGGCCTGGCCATCGCAGGCTTCGGCCTGATGTCGAACCTGCCGCTCGCGCTGCTCTTCCTCGCCATCGCCGGCGCGGCCGACAACGTGAGCGCGGTGTTCCGCACGACGATCCTGCAGGCCGCCGTTCCCGACGAGTTCCGTGGTCGCCTGCAGGGGATCTTCACCACGGTGGTCGCCGGCGGGCCGCGCCTCGGCGATGTGGAGGCCGGTGCTGTGGCCGCCTTCGCGGGCGAGCGCGTCAGCGCGGTGTCCGGCGGGCTGGCCTGTGTGTTCTTCGCGACGGCGCTCGTGCTCGTGGTGCCGAGGTTCCTGCGCTACGACGCCGAACAGCCGGTGGCCTAGGGGTGACCGGGCGTCGGGCACCCTCCACCAGTCACTGACGCATGGGCGTGCTGAGGCGCGGAGCCGTCAGCCGCTGATCGCCCTGTAGCGGCGCAGTGACTCGGCGCGCTCCTCGCCGTGGTCGACCATGCGCTCGGGGTAGCCGTGCGCGAAACCCGTTGCCAGTGCCCACGGTTCGTGCACCGCGGACCCCGCGATGTGCTGCAGCTCGGGCACGTACCGACGCACGTAGTCGCCGAGGGGGTCGAAGCGCTGGCCCTGCGCCACCGGGTTGAACACGCGGAAGTAGGGCGAGGCGTCGGTGCCGGAGCCGGCCGTCCACTGCCAGCCGTGCTGGTTGCTCGCCAGGTCGAAGTCGCGCAGCCAGCGCGCGAACCAGGCCGCGCCCTGCTGCCATTCGAGGTGCAGGTCCTTCACGAGGAAGGACGCCACCACCATGCGCACGCGGTTGTGCATCCAACCCTCCGCGAGCAGTTGGCGCATCCCCGCGTCGACGAAGGGGAAGCCGGTGCGCCCCTGCGTCCAGGCCGTGAAGCGCGCTTCCGCGCTCGCGCCGAGGTCGTACTCCATGCGTGTGAAGCGTGCGTCCATGTACTCGTGCGCGGTGCGCGGGTCGTGCCAGAGCACGTCGGCGTAGAACTCGCGCCAGGCGAGCTCCTTGCGGAAGACCGCGTGGCCGGGCTCGTCGCCGAGGTCCGCGAGCAGGGTGCGCGGGTGCAGTTCGCCGAAGCGCAGGGCGGCGCTCAGTTGCGATGTGCCGTCGAGGTCGGCGCGGTCGTGCGTGGTCGCGTAGTCGGCGAGCGCCTGGTCGCGGAACCGGGCCCAGCGTGCGGCGGCCGCCGCCTCGCCGGCAGGGGGCAGGCGCAGGCCGCCCAGGTCATCGTCGGCCGGGATGGCGTCGGCGGGCAGCCGGATCCAGCGAGTGGACGCCGATGACGACGCCGGCGCCCGCCACCCGTGCTTCAGCCAGGCCCGGTGGAAGGGCGTGAAGACGCGGTAGGGCGTGCCGTCCGCCTTGACGACGCGGCCCGGTGCCACCGCGTAGGGGGAGCCGCTGGCGAGGAGTGGAATCCCCAGTGTTTGCAAGGTCTTCTCGACGGCGGCGTCGCGGCTGCGTCCGAAGTTGCCGTAGTCGGCGCTCACATGGACGGCGTCCGCCGACAGTTCGCGGGCCAGTTGCGGGATGACCTGCTCCGGATGGCCGTGGCGCACGCAGAGTCCGCCGTCGAGCTGCTCGTTGAGTGCGTGGAGCGAGCGCATCAGGTAGGTCCGGGAGACGGCTTCGACG
>JAJXSV010000310.1 GCA_021784375.1 Actinomycetes bacterium
GGCGAGCGCTGCTGCGTCCGCAACTCCGGGGCCACCGTGGTCGTGGAAGGCGTCGGCGATCACGCCCTGGAGTACATGACCGGTGGCCGCGCGGTCATCCTGGGCAGGCATGGCAGGAACATCGCCGCCGGCATGTCGGGGGGCGTTGCCTTCGTGCTCGACCTCACGTCATCGCGTGTCAACAGCGAGATGGTCGAGGTGGAGCCCCTGACCGAGGCCGATCGTGCCGAGCTGCGCTCCATCGTGCATGACCACGCCGATGAGACGGGATCCCCGGTGGCGGCTGCGCTGCTCGCTGACTGGGACCTGGAGGTCACGCGCTTCAGCAAGATCATGCCGCGCGACTACAAGCGCGTGCTCGAGGCTTCGGCCCGGGCCAAGTTGGAGGGCCGCGACGAGCTGGCCGCGATCATGGAGGCGACTCATGGCTGACCCGCGCGGATTCCTCACCACGGGACGCGAGACGCCGAAGCGTCGGCCCGTCGCCGTGCGCCTGAAGGACTGGAGGGAGGTCTACGAGGACTTCCCGGTGGACCACCTGCAGAAGCAGGCGGGACGCTGCATGAACTGCGGCATCCCCTTCTGCCACAGCCAGTGCCCGCTGGGGAACCTCATCCCCGAGTGGAACGACCTCTCCTGGAAGGACGACTGGCGGACGGCGACCGATCGTCTGCATGCCACGAACAACTTCCCGGAGTTCACCGGCCGCCTGTGCCCCGCACCCTGCGAGTCAGCGTGCGTGCTCGGCATCAACCAGGACCCCGTCACGATCAAGCAGATCGAGGTCACCATCGTCGAGCGTGCGTTCAAGGAGGGCTGGCTGACGCCACGCCCGCCGGAGCGCCTGTCCGGCAGGACGGTCGCGGTCATCGGTTCCGGTCCTGCTGGGCTGGCCGCCGCCCAGCAGTTGGCGCGTGCCGGTCACACCGTCGCGGTGTTCGAGCGCGCCGATCGCATCGGCGGCCTGCTCCGGTATGGCATCCCCGAGTTCAAGATGGAGAAGTCGGTCCTGGACCGGCGCATCGCGCAACTCGAGTCCGAGGGTGTGCGCTTCCGCCCCGGCGTCGACGTGGGCCACGACGTCTCCGCAGCGGACATCCGTGCCCGCTACGACGCCGTGGTGCTCACCGTCGGCGCGACCAAGGCGCGGGACCTGCCCATCCCGGGCCGGGACGCCATCGGCGTGCACCAGGCCATGGAGTACCTGCCACAGGCGAATCGGTACACGCAGGGTGACTACGTGCAGCCGCCGATCCACGTCGGTGGCAAGCACGTCGTGATCATCGGCGGCGGGGACACCGGCGCCGACTGCCTGGGGACCGCACACCGTCAGGGTGCGGCATCCGTGACGCAGCTGGAGATCATGCCGCGGCCCTCCGAGGCTCGCCCCGAGAACTGGCCCTGGCCCACCTTCCCCATGACCTTCAAGGTGACATCCGCCCACGAGGAGGGCGGTGAGCGCGTGTACGCCGTGCAGACCCAGGAGTTCCTCAAGGATGACAAGGGAAACCTGCGAGCGCTGGTCATCGCGGACGCCAGGTTCGAGGGCGGCGCCTTCGTCGAGGTGCCGAACTCGCGACGCGAGATCCCCGCGGACTTCGTGTTCCTGGCCATGGGCTTCACGGGCGTGGATCAGGGGGGTTTCGTCGAGCAGCTGGGCGTGGCGATCGATGCCCGCGGGAACATCGCACGCGACGCGGACTTCGCCACCAACGTCCCCGGGGTGTTCACCGCCGGTGACGCGGGCCGTGGGCAGTCGCTCATCGTCTGGGCCATCGCCGAGGGGCGCTCGGCGGCTGCATGCGTCGATCGCTACCTCATGGGGACCACTGCGCTGCCCCTGCCGATCGCACCCACGACCCGTTCCATGGTGGTCTGAACAAGTACGCTTTCCACGACCCGACAGAAAGAGGGAATGTGCGTCGCGCCAAGATTGTGTGCACCCTGGGACCGGCCACGGAGTCCCTCGACCAGATCCGCGCGCTCGTCGCCGTCGGCATGAACGTCGCCAGGCTGAACATGTCGCATGGTGAGCACGCGGACCATCTCGCGCGCTACAACAACGTGCGCCAGGCCGCGGACGAGTGCGGCAAGGCGGTCGGGATCCTGGCCGACCTGCAGGGCCCGAAGATCCGGCTCGGCATCGTGTCCGCCGGCAAGGTCGAGATCCGGAAGGGTGACAGGTTCACCATCACGATCGAGGACATCGACGGCACCGCCAAGCGTGCTTCCACGACCTACAAGGGCTTGCCCGGCGACGTGAAGCCAGGGGACCGCATCCTCATCGACGACGGCCGCATCTCGCTGCAGGCCGTGAAGGTGACCGAGACCGACGTCGTGACGGAGGTCGTCGAGGGCGGATTCATCTCGAGCAACAAGGGGATCAACCTGCCCGGAGTGGCCGTGAGTGTGCCGGCCCTGTCCGAGAAGGACGTCGACGACCTGCGCTGGGCGCTGCGCACCGGTGTGGACTTCATCGCACTGTCGTTCGTGCGCAACGCCAGGGACTTCGAGGATGTCGAGGCCATCATGGTGGAGGAGGGCATCCGCGTGCCCGTCATCGCCAAGATCGAGAAGCCGCAGGCCGTCGAGAACCTGGATGAGATCATCGAGGCCTTCGACGGGATCATGGTGGCGCGCGGGGACCTCGGGGTGGAACTGCCGTTGGAGCAGGTCCCGCTCGTGCAGAAGCGGTGCATCATGGCGGCGCGGCTCGCCGGCCGCCCGGTGATCGTGGCCACGCAGATGCTGGACTCCATGGAGCACGCCTCACGTCCCACGCGCGCCGAGGTGTCCGACGTCGCGAACGCGGTACTCGACGGCGCCGATGCCCTGATGCTGAGCGGCGAGACCAGCGTTGGCGAGCACCCGCTCGAGACCGTGCAGACGATGGGACGCATCATCGAGCACATGGAGACCGAGTCGCTCACGGCCCTGCCGCACCTGCCGTACGTCGAGAACGACCCGCGCACCGGGCTCGTCGTCACCTGGGCGGCCACTGAGGTGGCGCACGCCCTGAAGGCGCGCTACCTGGTGGCCTTCACCGAGACCGGGCACTCCGCGCGGGCCTTGGCGCGCCATCGACGTGACACCCCGCTGCTCGCCTTCACGCCGCACCAGCGCACGCGATCCGTGCTGTCACTCGTCTGGGGCATCGACACCTACCTGGTGCCGCCGGTGGATCACACCGACCACATGGTCGACCAGCTGGAGGCGGCACTGCTCGCCTCGGGCCGGGTCTCCCTGAACGAGAAGGTCGTCATTGTCGCCGGCGCCCCGCCCGGCCTGGTGGGTGGCACGAACATGGTTCGCGTCCACACCATGGGTCGCAGTCGCTAGCTCCCCGCTGTCGGGCTCGCGGTATCGCGCCACCTGGGAATTGCGACAGAGGGCCCGCCCACGCGGGCCCTCTGGCATCTCCGGCCCACGGGGGCCCGCTTCCAGGGGCCGACGCCGGGCAGGCTAGACTCCCTCCAACGACATCCTTTAAGAACCGTCCGGTGAGGCGGGAAAGGAGGTCTCGATGTCCGACGCCGTTGAGTTGCGCGC
>JAJXSV010000311.1 GCA_021784375.1 Actinomycetes bacterium
TTCGATCCTCGACGAACTGCTCGGCCTCACCGATGTCTTCGAGCTGCGACCGCGCATCGGCGTCGCCTCATCCGCACTGGCCCAGGCCATCCCCGCCGATGAACTGGCACTCGACGTGGTGCGGACGGGCGCCTACGCGATGCTCGGCACCTGGCATGAGGAATACGCGGGCATGGACAACGCGCGCGCCATGGCCCTGTTGGAGGCCTGGGGCGCGTCCCGGCTGGCCCAGCGCAGTTTCGGGACCCTCTCGGAGGGCGAGCGGAAGCGCGTGCAGATCGCGCGGGCGCTCATGGCGGATCCGGAGATGTTGCTGCTGGACGAACCCGCGGCGGGGCTCGACCTGGGCGGCCGCGAGGACCTGGTCACCCGGCTCGGGATCCTTGCCCTTTCCGAAGATGCTCCGACCCTCGTCCTCGTCACGCATCACGTGGAGGAGATCCCCGTGGGCATCACGCATGCCATGCTGCTGCGCGAGGGGCGAGTGGTCTCGGCCGGTCCCGTCGATGCCGCCCTGACGTCGGCGCACCTCAGCACGGCCTTCGGTCTGCCGCTCGAACTCGTTCGACGGGAAGCCGGGGACGGCACCCGCTACGCCGCGCATCTGGCAACCACCGCTTCCACCACATGATCGACTTCGCCGACTTCGCATCACTCACCGATGTGCAGTGGCGTGCACGCAACGAGGTCGAGCGCGGCATCTACATCGCCGAGGGCACCAAGACCATCGCGCGCGCCCTCGAGGCCGGTCACGGGCTGCGGGGGGTGATCAGCACCGCGCGCTGGATCCCGGGCCTGCTTGCTGTGGGAGTCCCGGCCGAGGCGATCTCCGAGCAGTCGGAGCCTGCGATGGAGGCGATCACCGGCTTCCACGTCCATCGTGGCGCGCTGGCGGCCTTCGCCCGCCCCGCGGCCCTGGACCTGGAACCCCTGCTCACCGCGGCCCGCCGCGTGCTCGTCGTCGAGGACGTCGTCGAGCATGCCAACGTCGGAGCCATCCTGCGCTCCGCAGCCGCCTTCGAGATCGATGCAGTGCTCCTCACCCCCGCCTGCGCCGATCCGCTCTACCGTCGCTCCATCAAGGTGTCGATGGGGTCGGTGTTCTCCGTACCGTGGGCGCGGATGCCCTGGCCGGAAGGGCTGTCCATGCTCCAGTCTGCGGGCTTCGACACGCTTGCACTCACACCGGATCCCGCTGCGACGGACATCCGCACCATCGACGCTGTCAGGCGGGCCGGCAGGCTCGCGCTGATGCTCGGTACGGAGGGTGAGGGCCTGCGCTCGCACACCAAGGAGCGCGCCACCCTGCGCGTGCGCATCCCCATGGCACATGGTGTGGACTCGCTCAACGTCGCCGCGGCCGCCGCAGTTGCCTGCTACGAACTGACGCGCTGACTCACGCAGATGCTCGCGCGGGCGAGCGGCAGCGGTCACAATGGGCGGGTGAACATGGATGTCGATGCACGCGCCGGCTGGCTCTCACATGAAGACCTCGAGAGTGCGCGCGAGCGACTGCCCATCCTGTACATCGACGCCGTGCCCGTGCTGGTGAACGCCGTCGGCGCGGTGACGCATGTGGGCCTGCTGCTCCGCGCCATGCCGGATGGCTCCATCAGCCGCACCATCGTGTCCGGGCGCGTGCAGTACCGGGAGCGCATCCGTGACGCCGTCATCCGCCACCTGGAGAAGGACCTCGGCTCGCTCGCCATGCCGCGACTGGCCGCCTCCATCCAGCCCTTCTCCGTCAACGAGTACTTCCCCGATCCCGGCGTGACCGGCTACCACGACCCGCGTCAGCATGCGGTCGCCTTGGCCTTCGTGGTGCCCTGCGCAGGGGAGTGCGTGCCCTCGCAGGGGGCCCTGGAGTTCAGTTGGCTGACCCCCGAGGAGTGTGCGTCCACTGCGGTGCGTGCCGAGATGACCGGTGGCCAGGATCGTGTCGTCATGACCGCGCTCGCACACGTCGGGCTGCTTCCCTAAGTGGATCGCTGGATCCATGAGTCCTGGCAGGAGGTTCTCGCCCCCCACGCTCAGCGCGTGGCGGGCATCCTGAGGTCCTGCGAGCCGGACACCTGGCCGCAGCGGGAGGACGTCTTCCACGCCCTTGCCGTCCCCCGTAGTGCCGTCCGGGTCGTCATCGTCGGCCAGGATCCCTATCCGACGCCCGGCCACGCACACGGGCTGGCCTTCTCGGTTCCGGACGGAGTCTCCCCGCTGCCCAAGAGCCTGGCCAACATCTTCCGCGAGCTCTCGGACGACCTGGGCGTCGAGCGCAGCCGCGGTGACCTCAGCGACTGGGTCAGGCAAGGGGTGCTGCTGTTGAACCGCGTGCTCACGGTCCGCGCGGGCCAACCCGGTTCCCATCGCGGCCGCGGGTGGGAGGCCTTCACCGAGGCCCTGCTGCGCTCCGTGGACCCTGTGGCGGTGGTGCTGTGGGGCAATGACGCCCAAACGGCGCGACCCTTCTTCGCTGAGGCGACGGTCATCGCCTCGGCCCACCCCTCGCCGCTCTCCGCCCATCGCGGCTTCTTCGGCAGCCGTCCCTTCAGCCGGGTCAACGCCGCGCTCACCGGCGCCGGCGTCCCGGCCATCAGCTGGTCATGAAATCCCGGCGAAATCGCTGGTTACCGACGCGTCCGTAACCTACGGTCCCGTAAGATACGGCACCGTAGGTTTCTCATGGGAGCGTTCATGTCGAGAGCAGCGTCGTTGCCGCCGATCATCCAGGGCGGGATGGGCGTTGCCGTGTCCGACTGGCACCTGGCCCATGCCGTGGCCAGCGCGGGCCAGCTCGGCGTCGTGTCGGGCACGGCCCTGGACGCCGTGATGGCGCGCCGCCTGCAGAACGGCGACCGCGACGGCCACATGCGCCGCGCCCTCGAGGCCTTCCCGTACCCGGAGATCGCGGCCGAGTTGCTCGCCACCTACTTCCTGCCCGAAGGGCGCCAGGGCAAGCCCTACCGGCCCATCCCCAAGACGACCATCGAGCCCAACCCGAAGCACGAGATGCTGTCCGTCGCCGCCAATTTCGCCGAGGTGTGGCTGGCCAAGCAATCCGGCGGCAAGGTGGGCATCAACTTCCTCACCAAGCTGCAGATGGCGACCCCGGCGGCGATGTTCGGGGCCATGCTCGCCGATGTCGACGCCGTCATCATGGGCGCCGGCATCCCGCGTGAGATCCCCAAGCTCATGGACGACTTCGCGGCCGGCCGGGTGGGCTCCGTGGGCGTCGACTCGATCCTGCCCGAGGGCATGCCCACGCCCAGGCTCGCCTTCGACGCCGAGGCCACCTTCGGCCCCCGACCGACCATGGCGCGGCCGCCGTTCCTCGCCATCGTCACATCGGAGACGCTGGCCGGCTACCTCGCCCGCTCCTCCGATACCCGCCCGGACGCGTTCGTGGTCGAGCATCACAGCGCTGGCGGACACAATGCCCCTCCACGGCGCATGCAGGAGACCGAGACCGGCTACGGCCCGCTCGACGAGGTCAACCTGGCGAAGATGGCGGCCGTCGGATTGCCCTTCTTGCTCGCGGGTGGGCGCGCGGCA
>JAJXSV010000022.1 GCA_021784375.1 Actinomycetes bacterium
TCGTGAACGAGCGTGGCAATGTCGCAGGCATGATGCCGCACCCCGAGCACGCGGTGGAGCCGCTCACCGGCCCCAGCCTCGACGGGCTCACCTTCTTCACCTCCATCCTGTCCACCCTGGCCTCGGGAGTGCGCGCATGAGCGTCGACAACGTTGCCAACGCGGCCTCCACACCGGACCACGCGCAGCCCTACCGCGACCTCGGGGTCAAGGACGACGAGTACCAGCGCATCCGCGACATCCTGGGGCGCCGCCCCACGTCGTCCGAGCTGGCGATGTACTCCGTCATGTGGTCCGAGCACTGCTCGTACAAGTCGAGCAAGGTGCACCTCAAGCAGTTCGGTGACAAGAAGCCCCAGACGGACGCCCTGCTCGTCGGCATCGGCGAGAACGCGGGCGTCGTCGACATCGGCAACGACTGGGCCGTCACCTTCAAGGTGGAATCACACAACCACCCCTCCTATGTCGAGCCCTATCAGGGTGCGGCAACCGGCGTCGGTGGCATCGTGCGCGACATCATGTCGATGGGCGCCCGTCCCGTCGCAGTCATGGACCCGCTGCGCTTCGGTCCCCTCGATGAAGCGGACACGCGGCGCGTGCTGCCCGGCGTGATCGCGGGCGTCGGCGGCTACGGCAACTGCCTCGGGCTCCCCAACATCGGCGGCGAGGTCGTCTTCGACCCCACCTACCTGGGCAACCCGTTGGTCAACGCGCTCTGCGTCGGCACCATGAAGCACGCCGACATCCACCTGGCGAAGGCCAGCGGCATCGGCAACCGCGTCATCCTGTACGGGGCCACCACGGGTGGCGACGGCATCGGTGGCGTCTCCGTGCTCGCCTCCGAGACCTTCGACGCCGACGGCCCGGCCAAGCGACCGTCGGTGCAGGTGGGCGACCCCTTCATGGAGAAGCTGCTCATCGAGTGCACACTCGAGGTGCTGCACGCCGGCCTGGTCGAGGGCATCCAGGATCTCGGCGGCGCCGGCATCTCGTGCGCCACCAGCGAACTGGCCAGCGCCGGCACCGGCGGCATGCACGTGTGGCTGGACAGGGTGCCGTTGCGTGACCAGACCTTGAGCCCGGAAGAGATCCTCATGTCGGAGTCGCAGGAGCGCATGTGCGCGATCGTGCCGCCGGAGAACGTCGACGAGTTCCTGGAGATCTGCCGCAAGTGGGACGTCATCGCGACGGACATCGGCGTGGTCACCGACACCGGCCGCCTCATCATCGAATGGCACGGGGAGACCATCGTGGACGTGCCTCCGCGAACGGTCGCCCACGAGGGCCCGGTCTACGAGCGCCCGCTGCATCGTCCGCACTGGCAGGACGCCCTCCAGGCCGACGCCCCGACGGCCGAACGCCTGCGTCGACCCGCCAGCGCAGGCGAGATCCACGACCTGGTGCTGCGCATGACCGCCGCGCCGAACCTGGCCTCCAAAGCCTGGGTCACCGACCAGTACGACCGCTACGTGCAGGGCAACACCGTCATGGCGCAGCCCGAGGACTCCGGCATGGTGCGTGTCGACGAGGAGACCGGGCTCGGCGTGGCGGTGGCCACCGACTGCAATGGTCGCGTCGCCAAGCTCGACCCCTACGTGGGTGCGCGCTTCGCGTTGGCGGAGGCGTACCGCAATGTCGCCGTCACCGGCGCCAAGCCGCTCGCGGTCACCAACTGCCTCAACTTCGGCTCCCCGGAGGACCCGGAGGTCATGTGGCAGTTCGCCGAGGCCGTGCGCGGACTCGCCGATGGCTGCCTGGAACTCGGCACCCCCGTCACCGGCGGCAATGTCTCCTTCTACAACCAGACCGGCGACATCGCCATCCTCCCGACTCCCGTGGTCGGCGTACTGGGCGTCATCGACGACGTCGATCGTCGCACGCCGATGGCGTGGTCCGAGGACGGCGACCTCATCTATGTCCTCGGCGACACCCGTGACGAGTTCGCAGGCAGTGAATGGGCGCATGAGGTGCACGGCCACCTGGGCGGCCTGCCGCCGCTGGTCGACCTGGGCAAGGAGCGCGTGCTCGCCGAGATCCTCATCGCCGGCTCGCGCGACGGCATGTTCAATGCTGCCCACGACGTGAGCGACGGCGGCATCATGCAGTCGCTGGTGGAGATGGCCCTGCGCAGCAATGTCGGGGCGCGCATCTGGGTGCCCCGGGACGTCGATCCCTTCGTCTTCATGTACTCCGAGTCGACGGCGCGCGCCCTGGTGGTCCTCCCGCGCGACGAGGAGTCCCGCTTCGTGGCCATGTGCGGGGCCCGCGGCTTCACCGCGGACCGGGTCGGCGTCGTCGATTCGCAACTCGACACCGATGCCATCGCAGCCTCCACCGAGGATGCGAGCAATGGGACCCCCGGTGCCCAGTTGCTCCAACTCGACGGGGTCTACGGGGAGACTCTGCGCTGGACCATCGAGGAGCTGCGTGCAGCCCACGTGGGCACGCTGCCTGCGGTGCTGAACGCCTGAGCGATGGATGCCCGGGAACGCGCGCAGGTCAAGGCCGTTCTGGCCCGCCTGAGCGAGCGCTTGCCCGGGCATTCCGTGGAGGTGCGCGTGCCGCCCTATGCGGCAGTGCAGATCATCGAGGGGCCGCGGCATACGCGGGGAACGCCCTCGGCCGTCGTCGAGCTCGATGCGGCGACCCTGCTCGCGCTGGCCGACGGCAGCCTGGCCTGGGTCGACGCGCTGAGGACCGGACGGGTGCGAGCCTCGGGCGAGCGCAGCGATCTGTCCGCCCACTTCCCGCTGGATGCGTGATCGACCCTCGATGGCCTGACCGACGCTGGGGCCACGGGTGGGCGCTGTCGCCGGTCCGGTCCGGTGCATCCGTCTGCTCCCGCGAAAGGGTCGGACGTCCCGCCACTAGAATCTCGACGTGATGCGAGGCGACGGACGACTTTCCCACGAGCTCCTGCCCGGTGAGAAGGGTCCGCAGGACGCGTGCGGTGTCTTCGGTGTCTGGGCACCCGGCGAGGACGTCGCCAAGCTCACCTACTACGGGCTCTACGCACTGCAGCACCGCGGCCAGGAGTCGGCCGGTATCGCCGCCAGCGACGGGCACCGCATCCTCGTGTTCAAGGAGATGGGCCTGGTCTCCCAGGTCTTCAACGAGGCCACACTGGCCCAGCTCACCGGCCACATCGCCATCGGCCACACCCGCTACTCGACGACCGGATCCAGCGTCTGGCAGAACGCCCAGCCCACCTTCCGCTCCACCGCGACCGGCCACATCGCCCTCGGCCACAACGGCAACCTCGTGAACACGCACGAGCTGCGGGAGTTCCTGGCCGCGATGCACGATGAACTCGGCGTGTTGCCGGGCACCGAGGACATGTCGGCCGCCTCCACGGACACCGAGATCCTCACCGCGCTCCTGGCCGCCCATCCCGGCCGCACGGTGGAGGAGTCGGCCAGCAAGGAACTGCCGCGCGTGCGCGGCGCCTTCTCGCTCGTGTTCATGGATGACCACACGCTCTACGCCGCACGCGATCCGCAGGGCGTGCGCCCGCTCGTGCTGGGCCGGCTCGAGCGCGGCTGGGTGGTCGCCAGTGAGACTTCAGCGCTCGACATCGTCGGCGCCAGTTTCGTGCGCGAGATCAAGCCCGGTGAGCTGCTCGCCATCGACGAGAACGGGCTGCGCTCGACGGTGTTCGCCAAGCCGGCGCCCAAGGGCTGCCTGTTCGAGTTCGTCTACCTGGCCCGCCCGGATTCCGTGCTCGACGGTCACACCGTGCATGCCGTGCGCACCGAGATCGGCCGCCGTCTGGCCACGGAGCACCCGGTCGATGCCGATCTCGTCATCCCGGTTCCGGAGTCCGGCACCCCCGCGGCCGTCGGCTACGCGCAGGCCTCGGGCATCCCCTTCGCACAGGGCATCATCAAGAACGCCTATATCGGCCGCACCTTCATCCAGCCCTCGCAGACCATCCGCCAACTCGGAATCCGGCTCAAGCTGAACCCACTGCGTGAGGTCATCCACGGCAAGCGCCTGGTCGTCGTCGATGACTCCATCGTGCGCGGGAACACGCAGCGCGCCATCGTGCGCATGTTGCGGGAGGCGGGAGCCGCCGAGGTGCACGTGCGCATCTCCTCACCGCCCGTGGTCTGGCCCTGCTTCTACGGCATCGACTTCGCCACCCGGGCGGAGCTCATCGCGACGAGCATGTCCCCGGACCAGATCTGCCGCTCGATCAACGCCGATTCGCTCGGCTTCGTCTCGCTGCAGCAGTTGGTGGCTGCCACGGGCATCGCGAACGATGAGTTCTGCCGCGCCTGCTTTGACGGGGAGTACCCCATCCCGCTGCCCTCCGCGGACAAGCTCGGCAAGTACGCGTTGGAGACCCCGGTGAGGCTCAACCATGAGTGACGCCACCTACGCCGCCGCAGGCGTGGACGTGGAGGCGGGGGAGCGCGCGGTCTCGCTGATGAAGGCGTCGGTCAAGGCGGCCCAGCGACCCGAGAGCGTCGGTGACTTCGGCGGCTTCGCCGGGATGTTCGACGCCTCCGCGCTCACGCGCTTCAAGCGACCATTGCTGGCGACCTCGACGGACGGCGTCGGCACCAAGGTGGCGATCGCCAAGGCCATGCAACGCCACGACACGGTCGGCATCGACCTGGTGGCCATGTTCTTCGACTCCCTGGTGGTCGTCGGTGCCGAGCCTCTGTTCATGACCGATTACATCGCCTGCGGCCGGGTGGTCCCGGAGACCATCGCCGCCATCGTCACGGGCATCGCGGAGGGCTGTCGACGCGCGGGTGTGGCCCTGCTCGGCGGGGAGACGGCGGAGCACCCCGGCCTCATGGAGCCCGACGAGTACGACATCGCCGGTGCGGGCACCGGCGTTGTGGAAGCCGACGCCATGCTGGGCGAGGGGCGCGTGCGCACCGGCGATGTCGTCATCGCCATGCGTTCGAGCGGTTTGCACTCCAACGGCTACTCACTGGCCCGCTACGTGCTGCTCGGTGAACCAGGGCGCACGGCCGGCCTGGCCTTGGATCGGCCGGTGGCCAGCCTCGGCCGCACGCTCGGTGAGGAACTGCTGGAGCCGACGCGCATCTACACGCTCGACTGCCTCGACCTGCTCGCGCACGCCGACGTGCGCGTCTTCTCGCATGTCACCGGTGGGGGTCTGGCGGCCAACCTGGCCCGGGTGCTGCCCAAGCACTCCGCGGCCGACATCGACCGCGCGAGCTGGCGGCCGCAACCGATCTTCGACCTCATCGGCGAGCTGGGCCATGTGCAGCGCCGTGAGCTCGAGCGCACGCTCAACCAGGGCATCGGGATGTTCGCCGTGGTGTCCGCGGACTCCGCCGATGCCGCCCTCGAGCGGCTGGCTGCGCGAGGGCTCGAGGCGTGGGTCGCTGGCAGCGTCCGGGACCGGCGAGACGGCGAGCACGGTGATGCCGAGGCCAAGGGTGGCGCGGGTGGCGCGGTCAGCCTGTTGGGCGATCACCCTGCGGCCTGAGTGGGCCCGGACAGAGCAGGAGCGCCGACCCCACGGTCGACGCTCCTGACGAAACCTGTACTGGCCTAGCGGCGCTCTTCGTCGTCTTCTTCGAGGGCTTCGCTGCTTTCCTCGTCCGCATCCTCGTCGATCCAGTCCGCGTACTTGTCCTCGTCCGCTTCCTCTTCGGCGAACTCAGCGTGCGGATGGCTTGCCCGCTGTGCGGAAAGCTCGGCCGCCAGTCGGTTGAGGTCGGTATCGGGCCCGCCGTACTTCAACTCGCGGGCTACCTTCTGCTGCTTTGCCTTGGCCCGGCCGCGCCCCATGGCTCAGCCCCCTCGCTTGTGCATGAATGATCAATTATCTCGTCGTGCGCGAAGGATAACCGGTTTGGCAGGTGTCGTCATTCCGGCGGTCGGTCGGGATTTGTCCCCTTTGAGGGAAATGCGCACGTTTGCCCCTTGGAAGGGCGTCGCTCGGCTGGCACACTCCCGAGCAGCGAGGAATCCGCGCCACCACGGGCCGACGGGTACCCGCGACGATCGGGAGTCGAGCGCAGGCTGACGCTCCTGGAAAGGTGAGGCGGCCGATGGCTACTGATCCCGAACGGCTGCTCACGCCGCGTGAGGTCGCCGCCATGTTCCGGGTGGACCCCAAGACGGTGACGCGCTGGGCCCAGGCCGGCAAACTGCAGTACGTGCGCACGCTCGGTGGGCACCGCCGCTACCGCGCCTCGGACGTCGAGTCGCTGCTCGCCGGCGAGGTCCCTCCGGTGATCCCGCACGCCAGTTGATGGGATTCGCACCCGCCTGCGGGCGTCCCCTAGGATTGCGCCGCTTCGGTCAGGTAGCTCAGTTGGTACGAGCGTCCGCCTGAAAAGTGGAAGGTCGGCGGTTCGACCCCGCCCCTGACCACAAGCAGAGCAACGGCCCGCCTCGGCGGGCCGTTGACATTTCCCCCTGCCTCGCATGCGTCGCGCAGTGAGGCGGCGGCCAAGGCGCCGCATTAGGCTGGCGAAGTCACGAAGGGAGGCTCTGTTGTACCTCAAGAGCCTCACCCTGCGTGGGTTCAAGTCCTTCGCGTCGTCCACCACCTTGGAGCTGGAGCCCGGCGTCACCTGCGTCGTCGGCCCCAACGGCTCGGGCAAGTCGAATGTCGTAGACGCCCTGGCCTGGGTCATGGGCGAGCAGGGCGCCAAGTCGCTGCGTGGCGGCAAGATGGAGGACGTCATCTTCGCCGGCACGGCGGGGCGAGCGCCGCTGGGCCGGGCCGAGGTCATCCTCACCATCGACAATGCCGACGGCGCCCTCCCCATTGAGTACGCCGAAGTCACCATCTCCCGCATCATGTTCCGCAACGGTGGCTCCGAGTACGCGATCAACGGCTCCCCCTGCCGCCTGCTCGACGTGCAGGAACTGCTGTCCGATTCCGGTATCGGCCGCGAGATGCACGTCATCGTCGGGCAGGGACAGCTCGACACCATCCTCCACGCCACACCAGAGGAGCGCCGCGGCTTCGTCGAGGAGGCCGCCGGCGTGCTCAAGCACCGCAAGCGCAAGGAGAAGGCGCTGCGCAAGCTGGAGGCCATGCAGGCCAACCTGACCCGTGTGCAGGACCTCACGACGGAGTTGCGCCGCCAGTTGACCCCGCTGGGCAAGCAGGCCGAGGTGGCGCGTCGGGCCCAGGTCATCCAGACGGACCTGCGCGACGCCCGCTCGCGGTTGCTCGCCGACGACATCCTGCAACTGCGCGCCAGCCTCGAGGCGGAGGTCGCCGACGAGACCGCCATGCGCGAGCGGCGCGAGTCCGTCGAGACCGCGCTGGTCGATGTGCAATCCCGCGAGGCGGTCATCGAGGCCGAGCTGCAGGCAGACGCCCCCGAGGTCGCTACCGCGCAGGACACCTGGTTCCGCCTCTCCAGCCTGCGCGAGCGCTATCTGGGCACGGCCTCGCTGGCGGCTGATCGAGTGCGTGTGCTGGCGCCCGAGGAGGACGAGGTCCGCGGCCGCGATCCCGAGGAGCTGGACGCCGAGGCCCGCAGTGCCCGCACGGACGAACTCGATCTCCACCGTCAGGTTGAGGCGGACCGGGCGGTGCTCTCCGCTGCCGTGCGCCTGCGTGCCGAAGCGGAGGCGGCGGTGGCGGCCGAGACGCGACGCCTCGCCGACGCCGAGCGCGCCGCTGCCGATCGCAGGAACGGGCGCACCCACCTGGTGGGCCAGGTCGAGGCCGCTCGCCAACGCATCGATGCCCGCGACGCCGAACGCGACCGCCTCAGTGCACAGATCGCCGACGCCACGCGTCGGGCCCAACAGGCCAAGCGTGACTTCGCCACGCTGGAATCGCAGGTGGCGGGCATCACCGTGGGCGAGGCCGGGCTGGATGACGCGCATGAGCGTGCGCAGGAGGCCCTGGCCGGAGCCCTGGACGCGCTCGACCGCCTGCGGGCCGAGGACTCCGAGCGGGATCGTGAGCGTGCGGCGCAGCAGGCCCGCGTGGACGCACTCTCCATGGCCCTGGCACGCGAGGACGGCAGCGCCAACCTGATGGCGGCGAGCAGCCAGCTGTCGGGGCTGCTCGGCTCCATCGCAGCGCTCGTGCAGGTGCGTCCCGGCTACGAGGCCGCCATCTCGGTGGCCTTGGGTGACGCAGCCGACGCGGTTGCCGTCGAGGATCTCGATGGGGCCATCCGGGCCATCGAGCACCTTCGCGACGGCCATGGGGGTCGCGCCACCATCCTGCTGGCGAGCGCCAATGACCTCGGTGGTGACGGCGGGCTGCATCGCCTGCCCGATGACCACATCGCGGCTGTCGACGTGGTCGATGCGCCGACCTCTGTGCGCACGGCCGTGCGCAACCTGTTGCGCGGCGTCGTCATCGTCCCGGACCTGGCGGCAGCACGCGCCATCGTCCGTGAGCGGCCCTCCATCATCGCCGTCACCCGTGAGGGTGACCTGCTCTCTCGGACTCGCGTCGCCGGCGGCTCCCAACATGCGCAGAGCCTGCTCGAGGTGCAGTCCGCGCTACAGGAAGCCGAACGGCAGGTGGACGCCATCACGCGCCGCCGGGAGACCCTGCGCTTCGAGCTGGCGGCGGCTCAGGAGCAAGTCACCGCGGCCCAGTCCGAGGTCGAGCGCACGCTGGCCTCATTGCACGAATCCGACGCCACCATGGCGGCCGTGGCCGAGCAGCTCGGGCAGTTCGGCTCCGTCTCTCGGGCCGCCACCGCTGAGGCGGAACGACTGCAGCGCTCCCTGGAGGCGTCCTCGCAGGCCCGCGGATCCGACGGCGAGACCCTCGCGGACCTGGAGCGTCGGCTGCAGGACCTCGATGCGGAGCCGGTCGCTGAGGCTCCGGATCATGCACAGCGGGATGAACTGGTGGCGGCACTGGAAGCGGCGCGAGCCGCCGAGGTCGAATCACGGCTGGCTGTCCGCACCGGTGAGGAGCGGCACCGCGCGACGAGCACCCGGGCCGAGACCTTGGAGCGGGCGGCACGCGATGAGCGGGAGTCCCGTCGGCGCGCCGCGGATCGTCGCGAGCGGCGGCAACGCGAGGCTGCCACGGCCGCCGCGGTCCTTTCGGCGGCGAGATACGTGTTGTCCCACCTCGAGATCTCGCTGCATGCAGCGGGCGAGGCACGCACGGCGGCGGAGCAGCGACGGGCAGCACGTGACGTCGAGTTGGCCGCCCTGCGATCCCGCGGACGCGAGTTGGCTGCAGAGTTGGACGGCCTGGTCGACTCGGTGCACCGCGACGAGTTGGCGCGCGCCGAACAGCGGCTGCGCATCGAGACCATGGAGAACCGTGCGCTCGAGGAACTCGGCGTCGATGTCGTGACCCTGCTCGCGGAGTTCGGCCCCGATCAGCCGGTGCCGCCCTCACCGCCGGCACCCGGTGACGAGGTCGACCCCGATGCACCGGCGCCCCAGCCATACCCCTACGTGAGGGCTGAGCAGGAGCGGCGGTTCAAGACGGCCGAGCGTGCGCTCAACCTGCTAGGACGGGTGAACCCGCTCGCCCTCGAGGAGTTCGCCGCCCTCGAGGAACGCCATCGCTTCCTGAACGAGCAACTGGACGACCTCAAGCGCTCGCGCGCCGATCTGCAGACGATCATCCGTGACGTCGACGACCGCGTGCAGCAGGTGTTCGCCGAGGCCTTCGCCGACACGGCGCGGGAGTTCGAGGGCATCTTCAGCAGGCTCTTCCCGGGCGGCGAGGGGCGGCTGGTGCTCACCGACCCTGAGGACCTCCTCACCTCCGGCGTGGACGTCGAGGCGCGACCTCCGGGGAAGAAGATCAAGCGACTCTCCCTGCTCTCGGGCGGCGAGCGCTCACTCACCGCGGTGGCCTTCCTCGTCGCGCTGTTCAAGGCCCGGCCGAGTCCCTTCTACGTGCTGGACGAGGTCGAGGCGGCGCTCGACGACGTCAACCTCGGGCGCCTCATCGACCTCATCAACGAGCTCAAGTCCTCGTCCCAGCTCATCGTGATCACCCACCAGAAGCGGACCATGGAGATCGCTGACGCCCTCTACGGCGTCACCATGCGCGGCGATGGTGTCACCCAGGTCATCAGCCAGCGCCTGCAGCACGTCGACGAGGACTCGGTGGTATGAACATCCATTCCCGCGCCACGGTGCTGACGGGCATGGCCTTTCCCATGGGTGCAGTGCTGGGCGCGCTGTTCGGTGTCACGACCGCACCACGGAACAGTCAGGGCTTCCAGGACATCGTGTACGCCCTGCTCTGGTTCATCCTCGGCGGTGCGCCCGTCACCATGCTCACCTTCTGGTTCTCGACCCGGCGCGTCGACTGGTCGTGGCGCCAACGCAAGCGTGCCGTGCTCCGTATGTTCTACGGCGTGTTCCTGGCCACCGGTGTGCTGCTCCTCGCCATGTGGTTCTTCGGTCGCACCGGTGCCGGCGGATTCGTGTTCCTGACCCTCCCGGCCTGCGCGCTCATCGTGACGGTGCAGGCGCGCCGCATCATGAAGGTGTGACGATGGCGTTCCTGTTCCGCCGGCGCAAGGCGTCGGATGAGGCCAGCATCGAGCCGGCGGAGGTCCCACCCGCGCCGGCTGCGCCCGATGCCGAGGCGCCCGCTGGGCGGCTCGCAGGCATCGAGCCCGAGGCGGAGCCCGTGGCAAGCGTGGCTCCACCGGAGCCGCCAGCACCTGCGATCGAGCCCGCGCACCTGACGGGACCCGCCGAGGCCGAGCAGCACGTCCTCGGGCGCATGGGCCGACTGCGCAATCGACTCAGCGGTGGGTTCGGCCGCGGGGTGCTCGGAGTGCTGACGGGCGCCAACGTGACGGACGACGACTGGGACCACGCGGAGGCCCTGCTGCTGCAGGCCGACCTCGGCTTGGAGGCCACCGAGCGCGTCATGCGCGAACTCAAGCGGGCCGTGCGCGCGCACGGTGACGTTCGGAGTGCCCTCCAGCAACTGCTGCTGCGCGAGTTGCAGACCGAGCGCTCGCTCGACCTCGATCTCACCGGCGGCCCCACGATCCTGCTCGTGGTGGGCGTGAACGGCACCGGCAAGACCACGACGTGCGGCAAGCTGGCGGCAACCCTCCACGGCATGGGCCAATCCGTCGTGCTGGCGGCCGCCGACACCTACCGCGCCGCCGCCGCGGAGCAGCTCTCGACCTGGGGTGCGCGCGTCGGCGTCCCCGTGGTGCGTGGCGCCGAGCGCGGGGATCCCGCCTCCGTGGCGTACGACGCCGTCGCACGGGCCGTCGCGGAGCGCGCGGATGTCGTCATCATCGACACCGCCGGGCGGCTGCACACGAAGGTCGGCCTCATGGACGAGTTGGGCAAGGTCCGCCGGGTGGTGGAGAAGTTGCGGCCCGTGCAGGAGGTGCTGCTCGTGCTCGACGCCACCACCGGCCAGAACGGCCTGGTGCAGGCGCGGGTGTTCGCGGAAGCGGTGCAGGTGACCGGCGTGGTGCTCACGAAACTCGACGGCACCGCGAAGGGGGGCATCGTGTTCGCCGTGCAACGCCAACTGGGCGTGCCCGTGAAGTTCGTGGGACTGGGGGAGGGCGTCGAGGACCTGGCGCCCTTCGATCCCGAGGTGTTCGTCGACTCGCTGCTCGGCTGATCAGCGGGCCGCGGGCAGGCGCAGGGTGAAGGTGGATCCCTCGCCCGGCTTGGACCACACCGTGCACTCCCCGCCGTGCGACGCGCAGATGTGCTTGACGATGGCCAGGCCCAGACCGGTGCCGCCGGTGGCGCGACTGCGTGCCGGATCGACGCGGTAGAAGCGCTCGAAGATGCGCTCCAGGTCCCGCTCGCTGATGCCGATGCCCTGGTCCGTCACGCTGATCTCCACCAGTCCGTCGCTGGCCCGGCCGGACACGCTGATGCGCGTGTGGTCGGGCGAGTAGGAGATGGCGTTGTTGAGCAGGTTCCGCACAGCCGTCACCAGCTGCTCCTCGCTCCCCTCGACCTGCAGGCCCTGGAAGTCACCGGTGACGAACTCGATCGACCGGCGCTGCCCGAGCAGCCGCACGGTATCGATGGCCTCGGAGACGATGCGCTGCACCGGGACGGCATTGCCGCGCGCCGGCACCTGGTCCGACTGCAACCGCGACAGGTCGCTCAGGTCGTTCACCAGCCGGCTGAGCCGCTCGGCCTCGGTCTGCATGCGTTCCACGAAGCGCTGCTGGGACACCACGTCGCCGGACGCAGACTTCACGGCCTCGGCCAGGAGCAGCAGCGCGCCAACTGGCGTCTTCAGCTCATGCGAGACGTTGACGATGAAGTCGCGACGCATCGCATCGACCCGCATTGCGTGCGACACGTCCTCGATGAGCAGCGCGCACATGCGGGTGCCCAATGGGCACACACGCACCCGGATGTAGCGGCTGGCTGCACCGGGCAGGGCGCCCCGCAGTTCGAGGTCGAACTCGTCCGGTGTCCCGTTCCTCAGTGACTGCGTGACCAGGCGCCGTATCCCACGGTCGGACAGGGATTGATCCGAGGCCAGGTGGAACGTGAACACGTCGTCCGAGGCCTCGATGACGTGGTAGTCGTCGAGCACGACCATCCAGGCGTACGGGAGCGCGTCGAGGATCGCCCGCGTCGACGGATCGACGGTCGGCAGGGCATCGACGCTCACGGATGGCAGCCTAGGCATACGCAGTTGCGCTTTCCCGGGTTACTGTGCCACCACGCCGATTGTGCATGCACGTTTCACACGTGCCGCCCTGTCGGTTTCACTGTTCGTCACCTGCCGTTCACCTGAATCACGAATGATTCGTCGCCCAGGAGGAGTAGCCATGCGCGAGCATTACCACGAGCAGCTTCAGCAGATTTCCCAGGACCTCGTCGAGATGGTGAGGCTGACGGAATCGGCGATGGAGCGTGCCACCCGGGCCCTGCTGAATGCGGACCTGGCGCTCGCGGAGGCGGTCATCTCGGATGACGGCGCGCTCGACAGGCTCGCCCAGTCGGTCGAGGACCAGTGCGTGTCAGTGGTGGCCCTGCAGCAACCGGTGGCCAGCGAGCTGCGCAACCTGGTCGGCGCGTTGCGCATGTCCGCGACCCTCGAACGCATGGGCGACCTGGCCGCGCACATCGCCAAGCAGGCCCGCCTCCGGCACCCCAACGCCAGCATCCCCACGGAACTGCGCGCTTCCTTCTCCATGATGGGCGCGATCGCCGTCGCGGGGGTGCAGAAGCTGGCGAGCGTGCTCGAGACGCGCGACCTCGCCTTCGCCGCCGACGTCGCCGCCGCGGATGATCAGATGGACAAGCTGCACCGGGAGCTGTTCACACTCGTGCTGTCGCCCTCATGGACGCACGGGGTGGAGGCCGCGGTGGATGTGACGCTGCTCAGCCGCTTCTACGAGCGCTTCGCCGACCACTCGGTCGCCATCGCGCGACGCATCGCCTACATCGTCACCGGCGACCTGCCGAGCAAGGACGAGCTGGCGGAGAACGCCTGACCATGAGCCAATCGACGGTGCAACCGCGCACCCTGACCACCACGCCGCGGCTCTCGGATCGCGTGTTCCGCTGGGTCGTGACCGCAGGTGGCCTCACCTCGCTCACGGTGCTCGCGCTCATCGCGGCGTTCCTCTACCTGAAGTCGCACGCCGTGTTCTCCACCTTCGGTTGGCACTTCATCACCGATGCGACCTGGACGCCGGACGACACCGTGAAGATGTCGACCGGCCACTACGGCATCGGTGCCATGCTCGTCGGCACGCTCGTGACCTCGTGCATGGCCATCCTCTTCGCGGTTCCGGTGTCCATCGGCCTGGCCCTGTTCATGACGCACTACGCACCATCGTGGCTGCGCACGCCGCTCACGCTGCTCGTGGATCTCATGGCGGCCATTCCGTCGATCGTGTTCGGGCTCTGGGGCTTCTTCGTGCTGATGCCGATCGCGATGCACTGGTCGGAGCTCATCAACCACTACCTGGGTTGGATCCCGATCTTCTCGGTACCGGTGCCGATCTTCGACCGCTCTCCGTTCATCGCCAGCCTCGTCCTCGCCGTCATGGTGATCCCCATCGTCACCTCCATCGCCCGCGAGGTGTACGGCCAGGCCCCACGGGACCGCATCGAGGCCGCCTACGCCCTCGGCGCGACGAAGTGGGTGGCGCTGCGCACGGTGGTGCTGCCGCACGGCCGCGCCGGAGTGGTCGGGGGCACGATGCTCGGCCTCGGGCGGGCACTCGGTGAGACGGTGGCCGTGTACATGGTGCTCAACCTCGTATACGCGGTGAACTTCCACGTCCTGCAGTCGGCCGGTGGGTCGGTCGCATCCATGATCGTGAACAAGTTCGGCGAGGCCACGCCCTTCGAAGTGCAGGGGCTCATGGCCGCGGGCCTGGTGCTGTTCCTCCTCACCCTGCTCGTGAACCTGCTCGCCGACCTCATCGTGCGACGCTTGAGCAAGGGGGCATGAGGCCGATGAGCACCGTGGTTCGTCCTGATCGTCCCTGGCGCCCGACCTCCCGCGCCATCGCCACCGAGGTCGCCGGCCTGTTCGCAGCCCTGGTCCTCGTGCTGCTCACATTGCACTTCACCGGCTTCTCCGGGCGCTTGGCTGCCGCGGTGCTCTTCCTCGTGTACGCGACCTGCATCAGCGGGGCGCTCGAGGGGCGTCGCCGCGGAATGCGGGCGGCGCAGGACGCGATGGTGCGTGCGATCCTCGTGGCCGCCGCGGTCATCGTCCTGATCCCGCTGTTCTCCATCATGTGGACGGTCATCGACAACGGACGGGCCGCACTGCGACCCAACTTCTTCACCCAGGACCTCACGAGCGCCTCGGGCACCGCACCGGTCGACCAGGGCGGCGCCGTGCACGCCATCGTCGGCTCCATCGAGTTGGTGGCGTTCGCGACCGTGATCGCCATGCCGCTGGGCATCCTGAGTGCCCTGTACCTCACGGAGATCCGTGGCCGGCTCAGTGGGACCATCCGCTTCCTCACCCAGGCGATGTCCGGCGTGCCGTCGGTGGTCGCGGGCCTCTTCGTGTACTCCGCCTGGGTGCTGGGACCCGGCAAGGGCTTCTCCGGTTTCGCCGGTGCGCTCGCACTTGCCATCCTCATGCTCCCGACGGTGGCGCGCACGGCTGAGGAGGTGCTCAAGCTCGTACCGGAGCACCTGCGCGAGGCGGGGCTCGCGCTCGGTGGCACCCAGTGGCGCACCGTCACCGGGATCGTGCTCCCCACGGCGCGTTCCGGGCTCATCACCGCCGGCATCCTCGGCGTGGCCCGCATCGCGGGCGAGACCGCCCCGCTCATCCTCACCATCTTCGGCGCCGTCGCGGTGAACACGGCGCTGTTCAACGGGCCCATGTCCGCGCTGCCGCTGTACGTGTTCGGCGAGCTCAAGCTCGGTCTCGACACGGCGTATGCGCGCGCGTGGACGGGCGCGCTCGTCCTCATGATGCTCGTGCTCGTGCTCTTCGCGCTCGCACGCTGGTTGGGTGGAAGGAAGACACGATGAACGACCTGGTCGCCAAGGGCGTGCATGCCTGGTTCGGCAAGCGGCTCGTCCTGGAGGACGTGAACCTGGAGTTCGCGCACGGCACGGTGACGGCCCTCATCGGGCCCTCGGGTTGTGGCAAGTCCACCTTCATCCGCACGCTCAACCGCATGCATGAGTTCGTGCCGGAGGCCCAGTTCGCGGGCAGCGTGCTGCTGTCGGGTGACGACATCTACGGCGAGGGTCAGGACGTCACGAAGATCCGCCTGCGCATCGGCATGGTGTTCCAGAAGCCCAACCCGTTCCCCGCCATGACCATCAAGGAGAACGTGCTTTCCGGCCCCA
>JAJXSV010000312.1 GCA_021784375.1 Actinomycetes bacterium
CGGCCTGAGCTCATGTCCCGGACCTCAGCGGCCAGACGGGGGTGAGCAATGCTGCACTTGCAGAAGCCACCACTTCCGCAACCGGGCAGGTGGGCGTGGACCTGCGCGGGGCCCGACGCTTGTCGGGGCAGGTGTCAGGACTCGATAGCTTGGTGGAGCTCTCGGTCTGGATTCTCAATGATCGTCGTGAATCCCTGCAACTTCCCATCACCATGCAGCCCTCGGGCTCCTTCCTGCTGCCGCTCCCCCGGTCGTCCGTGGCCCTCTTGGGGTTCGCGCTGGCGGAGCGCCCGGACGCCCTCGCTCATCGCGCGCATGCCGTCGGAGAAGGGCGGAACACCATGGCTGCTCCCGCGGGCACACTGCTGCTCTCCCATCTGCAGCGTGACGGGCTGGCGCTGGACGTAGGCAGTGGGCTGCCGAAGTCCGGTCCCACGCAGGTCAGTCCCAGTGGCGGCCTGCGTTGGCAGTATGCCTTGATCGGCGGGCGCGCCTGGGCCTCCGTTGTGCGCGCACCGGTTCGGGTGCGCGCCGTCGTGGATCCGGATACCGCGGCGCTGGTGCGCAACGGCGTGCTTGCTGTCCGCATCAATGACGCCATCGTGATTCCCGTGCAGGTCTCCTTGGTGGCCCGGCGCCTGCCCACTGTGTCACAGCACTTCCTGCTGCTGGCCCCCGCGACGTTGGATGCACTGCTGGCGGCCTACGCCCCTGAGCTGCTTCGCGTCAGCGATGTCTGGCTCAGCAAGCCCCTGCCTGCAGCACTCGCCCATAGCGGCCAACTCATCGGGCTCACGGTGACGGATCGCGCGGCGGTGCAGGCGCTCGATGCCGCTTCCGCGGCGAGTCTGTGGAGCACACGCACGCTGGAACTGCTGGTGTTGGTGGTACTGCTCCTGCTCTTCGCTTTCGTCTTCTCCACCGTGCGGGAGATCGCTGCCAGCTCCGACGCGGCGGGCTGGGCTGCACAGGGACTGTCCTACTCCGCCATGCACGCCAGCCTGCGCCGCATCGTGCTGCTCTTCACGACGCTCGCGGCGCTGCTCGCGCTGGCCTTGCTGCCCCTGCTCTTCCCGCTGCTGCTCACCCGGTCGAATGTGGATCTGGCAGGCAATCCAGCGGTACCACCGCTGGCGCCGGTCTCAGATCTGCCGCGGCAAATGCTCGTGGTCGCGGCCAGCGCCCTCTTGGCGTGGACCGCGTCAACGTTGGCGATCGGTTCACAGCAACGTCAACGGAAGAGGCGAGGTGATGCGCTATGAGCATTGCCCTGCAGGGAATAGTGAAGGTCTACGGATCGGGTCCCAGCGCCGTCGCAGCACTCAACGGCCTCGACCTGGAGGTGGCGGATTCGGAGATCTGCATCCTTCGTGGACCCAATGGGTCGGGCAAGAGCACGCTCATCGGCATCCTCGCCGGAGAGCTCACTGCCACGGCCGGCACCTTGCACGTTTCCGGCAGCAATGGCCTGCGCCCACGCATCGGTGTGGTGCGGCAGTTCGACAACCTGCAGCCGCAGCTGTCCGTCGCCGAACACTTCCAGCTCTTCGGGGAGCGCAGCGGCCTCGTCTCGGTGCCGGCAACACTCCACGGACGCCTGGTGCGCACCCTCACCAAGGGCGAGCGCCAACTGGTCGCGATCGCGCTTGCCATGTCACGGCAACCGGACGTGCTGCTCGCCGATGAACCGACCGGCGCACTGCCCCACGACGAAGCACTCGTCCTCTACGACGCACTCGCCCAGCAGGTGCGCGATGGTCGCGTGACGGTCCTGCTCGTGACACATGATGCGCGAGCCGAACGCATTGCCGATCGCGTGGTGAACCTGCGTGACGGCCGCATCAGTCAGGAGTGGCTTCCAGGTCTTGATCCCCAGCAGGTGATCGATGCACGCGGCTGGATGCACCTCCCCGATCAACTGAGGAGCGGACTCGGCCAACGCGTGCTGGCAGTTCGCACCGACGGGGGCGTAACCCTGCAGGGCCAGGGAGAACAGGCACCAGCGATTGCCCTGCCCGCTGCACCACGTCCGGTATCCGCGGAAATCGTGCTCCAAATCGAGCAGCTGAGTTGTGGCCCCGCCAACAATCCGGTCATCAGCGGCCTCACCCATGCCTTTGCGCGGGGCAGTATCACCGCCGTCACCGGCGCTTCGGGCAGCGGCAAGACGACACTGTTGCGCGCACTCTCAGGCGTGTTGCCCGTCCAGTCGGGGCAGGTGCGCTGGGCCCCCGACGCGACGCGGGCGCCCTATTTCAGTATCGACCTGCCCTTCGCCCTGCACTGCACGCTGGACGAACTCATCCCGACTTCAGCATTGGTGGAACAACTGGAACTCGATGACTTCCGTGCCAGACCACTGCACACGCTCTCCGGCGGGCAACGTCAGCGCGCGCTCGTGGCCCTGGCCCTGGCCCATGATGAACCCTTGGTATTACTGGACGAACCGACGACGGCTCTAGATGCGCACAGCAGCCTGCTGGTTCTCGACGCCATCACGGAATCGCAGAAGACCTTCATCATCGCCACCCATGACCATCAGGTGACTGCAATCGCCACAGAACTACTGCACTTGACCTGAGACAGTGCACTGCCCCGGTCCGGTTGAGGACCGGGGCAGCGTTACCTGAGATCAGACCTGCGAAGTGCCGCGGGCCTTGGCGATGGCGCGCAGCACCTGGTAACCGATGATGGCCAGCAGGGTCGCGTTCACGATGCCGTTGAAGGTGTAGTCACCGTTGGTGTAGGTGACGTCGGAGATGCCGACGACCAGGCAGGAGGCGGCGATGAAGAGGTTCACCGGGTCCGAGAAGTTCACGTGGTTCTCGATCCAGATGCGCGCACCGAGGATGCCGATCATGCCGTAGAGGGCAGCACCAGCACCGCCGAGCACACCGACGGGCACCGAGGACAACACGGCGCCCAGCTTCGGTGACATCGAAAGCAGGATGGCGCCGAGGCCGGCGAAGATGTAGGCGAGCGTGGAGTACACGCGGGTGGCGGCCATGGTGCCGATGTTCTCGGCGTACGTCGTGGTGCCCGAGCCGCCGCCAAAACCGGCGATGGTGGTGGCCAGGCCGTCGGCCATGAGGGCACGCCCCATGTCGTCGTTGAGGTTCTGGCCGGTCATGGTGGCCACCGCCTTCACATGCCCGATGTTCTCTGCGATCAGCACCAGCACCACCGGCACGAACAGCAGCATGGCCGACACCTTGAAGGCGGGCGCGGTGAGCGTCGGGAAGCCGAACCAGGCGGCGGCGTCGATGCCCTTGGTGTCGATGAGCCCCTGCACTGCAGCGAAGGCGTATCCCACGATGATGCCGAACACGATGGCGATGCGGGACAGGAAGCCGCGCGAGATCACGACCACCAGGAAGATGGTGCCGAGCGTGACGGCTGCGACACCCGGCTGCGGGGTGATGTTGTTCTTGGCGGCACCGGCCAGGTTGAGGCCGATGACCGCGACGATGGTGCCCGTGACGACCGGCGGCATGATCCGGTCGATCCAGCCCGCACCCACGGCCTGCACGATGAGGCCG
>JAJXSV010000313.1 GCA_021784375.1 Actinomycetes bacterium
GGCCATCTTCCGGTCACGTCATTCGGCTTCGATCGATGACGTTTCCCTGCTGAAGTACTAGGAGCGATGGATATGCAGATCCACATGCAGGAAGTCGCGACGCTGGCAACAGCGAGTGGCGTGTCATCGATGGCATGGCTGCTGATCGCGTTGCCGCTCGCGGGTGCGACCATCCTGCTCGTCGGCGGTCGTCGCACCAACGCCTGGGGACACTACTTCGCCGTGCTCATGGCCCTGGCCACCTTCGTGGTCGCCACCATCCTGCTCACGGACATGCTGGGCAAGGCGCCCGAGCAGCGCGGTGTGATCATCAACCTCTGGGATTGGATCGCGGTCGGCAGTTTCCATGTGCCGGTGGCGCTGCAGCTCGATCAGCTCTCACTGTCGTTCGTGCTGCTCATCACCAGCGTGGGTTCACTCATCCACATCTACTCGCTGGGTTACATGGAACACGACGAGAACCGTCGCAAGTTCTTCGCCTACCTCAACTTCTTCTTCGCTGCCATGCTGACGCTGGTGCTCGCGAACAACTACCTGCTGCTGTACGTCGGCTGGGAGGGCGTGGGACTGGCCTCATACCTGCTCATCGGCTTCTGGCAGCACAAGCCCTCGGCAGCGACTGCCGCCAAGAAGGCCTTCATCGCCAACCGCGTCGGTGACGTCGGCCTGTCGCTGGCCATCATGATGATGTTCACGCTCGTGGGAACCGTCACCTTCGCGGGCGTCTCCGCAGCCGCACCCCGGGTCAGTGACCACTGGCTGACGCTGATCGGCCTGGCCCTGCTGCTCGCGGCCTGTGGCAAGTCGGCGCAGTTCCCGCTGCAGTCCTGGCTGCTCGACGCCATGGAGGGCCCCACCCCGGTGTCGGCGCTCATCCACGCCGCCACCATGGTGACCGCGGGCGTCTACCTCATCGCCCGCTCGCACGCCATCTTCGATCTGGCGCCCAACGCGCA
Source organism: Actinomycetes bacterium (assembly GCA_021784375.1). The sequence continues at coordinate 957 of JAJXSV010000313.1, forward strand.
GCACGCCGTCATCTTCATCGGCGGCATCACGCTGCTCATGGGTGCCGTTATCGGTACGGCCAAGGACGACATCAAGAAGGCGCTCGCCGGCTCCACCATGTCGCAGATCGGCTACATGATTCTGGGCACCGGTTTGGGCCCGGTGGGCTACGTGTTCGCGCTCTTCCACCTCATCACCCACGGCTTCTTCAAGGCCGGCATGTTCCTCGGTGCCGGTTCGGTGATGCACGGCATGCACGACAGTGTCGATATGCGTCGCTACGGCGCCCTGCGCAAGTCCATGGTGATCACCTACATCACCTTCGGGCTGGGCTACCTGGCCATCCTCGGCATCCCGCCCTTCGCCGGTTTCTGGTCGAAGGACGAGATCATCAAGGCGGCCTTCGACAAGGGCATCTTCGTGGGGCTCATCACCCTCATCGGTGCCGGCGTCACCGCCTTCTACATGACCCGCATGATGGCCATGACCTTCTTCGGCAAGGCACGCTGGGAGGACGATGTGCACCCGCACGAATCGCCGCTCACCATGACCGTGCCCATGATGATCCTGGCCGTCGGTTCGGCCTTCGGTGGTATGGCCCTGCTCTTCCTTGGCAACATCGAGACCTGGTTGGAACCGGTGGTCGGCTTCAAGGAGGCCACCAACGCGCCCAGCGCCGCCATCCTCATGCCCACGACCATCCTCATCGTCCTGATCGGTGCCTACATCGGCTTCCGCAAGTACGCGTTGCAGGAGGTTCCGGTCACGGCGCCGGTCGACGTGTCCTGGGCGACCGTGGCAGCGCGCAAGGATCTCTACGGCGATGCCATCAATGAGGCAGTGCTCATGCGTCCCGGCCAGTGGCTCACGCGCACGCTCGTGTTCTTCGACTCCAAGTTCGTGGATGGTGTCGTCAATGGCACCGCGGGCCTGGTCGGCGTCATCGCCTCGGTGATGCGTCGCCTGCAGAACGGTTTCGCCCGCTCGTACGCACTCACCATGTTGATCGGCGCGGGGCTCCTCGTTGCCGTCGCGCTCCTCGTAAGGATGTCGTAGTCATGCCTTGGTTGACTCTGCTCATCGTGTTGCCGCTGGTCGGCGCCGTGGTCGCCTGGTTCGCCGGTGACCGTCTGGCCCGTCAGGTCGGCCTCATCGCAGCGCTTGCGACATTCGGTGTGGCTCTGGCCATGGGCATCGCCTACGAGACCTCATCCACTGCCTTCCTGCAGTTCACGGAGACGCACGAGTGGATCCCCGCCTTCGGCGCCTCCTACTCGGTGGGCGTGGACGGCATCGCGCTGGTGCTCATCCTGATGTCGACGATCCTGGTGCCCGTCACGCTGCTGGCGGGTTGGCACGAGATGGAGGGTGGACAGGCCAGTATCAAGGGCTACATCGTCCTGACGCTGGTCCTGGAGTCGATGATGGTGGGCGTCTTCGCGGCCACCGACGTCTTCCTCTTCTACGTGTTCTTCGAGGCCATCCTCATCCCCATGTACTTCCTCATCGGTCGCTACGGCGGTCCGAAGCGCCAGTACGCGTCCATCAAGTTCCTCGTCTACTCGCTGCTTGGTGGCCTGCTCATGCTGGCCTCGCTCATCGGGCTCTGGGTGCAGGCCAAGCAGCAGCTCGGTCACGGCACCTTCGACTGGGCGACGCTGTCCACGCTGAAATTCGACGGCACCACCGAGAAGTGGTTGTTCGCCGGCTTCTTCGTCGCCTTCGCCGTGAAGGCGCCGCTGGTGCCTGTGCACACCTGGTTGCCCGATGCGGCAGCCGAGGCCACCCCGGGCTCCGCCACGCTCATGGTGGGCGTGCTCGACAAGATCGGCACCTTCGGCATGCTGCGCTACCTGCTGGTGCTGTTCCCGGCCGCGTCACTGTGGGCCACGCCCGCGGTCATCGTGCTTTCGCTCATCAGCATCATCTACGGCGCGCTGTTGGCGATCGGACAGTCGGATATCAAGCGCCTGATCGCGTATACCTCGATCTCGCACTTCGGCTTCATCACACTCGGCATCTTCGCCTTCACCTCGCAGTCGCAATCTGGTGCCACCCTGTACATGGTGAACCACGGCTTCTCGACGGCCGCGCTCTTCCTGGTGGCGGGCTTCCTGATCAGCCGCCGCGGTTCGCGCTTCATCGAGGACTTCGGTGGCGTCAACAAGGTGGCGCCGCTGATGGCGGGCAGCTTCCTGCTGGCCGGCCTCTCCTCGCTGGCCCTGCCCGGCATGTCCTCCTTCGTCAGCGAGTTCCTGGTGCTGCAGGGCACCTTCACCCGCTATCCGTCGGAGGCGGTCATCGCCACCACCGGCATCATCTTCGCCGCGCTCTACATCCTGCTCATGTACCAGCGCACGATGACCGGCATGCCCAGCGATGAGGTGACCTCCACGGTCACCGAGATCAACAAGCGGGAGCTGGTGGCCATTGCCCCGGTGGTCGCCGTGATCATCGCGCTGGGCTTCGTGCCGCAGACCTTGCTCAACATCATCAACCCCACGGTCAACAAGACCATGCAGGTGGTGGCCGTCGCGGACCCCAAGCCCGCGGTTGAAGGTGCCCTGCAGCACCAGGAACTCGCTGACGAAGGAGG
>JAJXSV010000314.1 GCA_021784375.1 Actinomycetes bacterium
CGGATGCTGGGTCGTCGTTGCGCGTCGAGAGCGCGCGCATGACAGCGAAGGAGGCGATGGGCATGGGATGAATGGGCGCTTCGGTGCCGCCCACGATGACGACGTCGGCGCGACCATCCTGGATCATGCGGGCACCGACGACCACCGCCTCAGCTCCGGATGCGCAGGCGGACACCGGACAGTGCACGCCGGCCCTGGCGCCGAACTCCAGGCCCACCCAGGCCGCGGGACCGTTGGGCATCAACTGTGGCACCGCCATCACCGGCACGCGATTCCAGCCGCGTTCGCGCAGGGTGTCGTAATTGTTGAGCAGGGAGGTGACACCACCGATGCCGGTGGCGTAGGACACGCCCAGGCGTTCGCGATCGAAGTCGTCACCGAGACCGGCGTCGGCCCAGGCCTCGCGCGAGGCGATAACCGCGAATTGCTGCGAACGATCGAGCCGACGCGCCTTCTGCGGTTCCAGGCCCTGTTCCAAGGGCTCGATGACCGCGAGGCCGGCGAAATGCACCGGCAGCTCGTGAACCCACTCGAAGGGGATGGTGCGAATGCCCGACTTCCCGGCGATGGCGTTGGCCCACGTCTCAGTGGCGGTGCCGCCCAGTGGCGACGTCGCACCGATTCCGGTCACAACAACTCTCGTCATCTCTTCACCTTTCTGCCCTGCCATGGCGCGCCGCAGCGCACGCGATGGGGGCCGGGGCAGTTGCCCGCGGCCCCGCAAGGAGCGCTACGCGTTGGCCTTGACGAAGTTCACGACGTCCGCGACGGTCTTGAGGTTCTTGAGTTCCGCATCCGGGATCGAGACACCGAACTTCTCTTCGGCCGCCATCGAGATCTCGACCATGGACAGCGAATCGACGTCGAGGTCATCGACGAACGACTTGTCCAACTGCACGTCAGCCTCAGCGACGCCAGCGATCTCGTTCACGATCGATCGGAGGGTGTCAAGGATCTCCTGGTCGGTCATGGTGTTTCCTTCCGTGGTTGGACCGGCTGCTGTTGCAGTCGGGGGCTTAGGGAACGCGGATGACCTGTGCGGCATATGCCAGACCGGCTCCGAAGCCGACCGTGAGCGCCAGGTCCCCCGATTTCACTTGCCCTTCACGCAGCAGCGTATCCAGTGCAAGCGGAATCGAAGCCGCGGAGGTGTTGCCCGTGAGGATGATGTCGCGGGCAATGACGATGGATTCGGGGAACTTCAAGCCGCGCACCATGGCATCGGTGATGCGGTTGTTGGCCTGATGCGGCACGAAAGCCTGAATGTCGTTGGGGGTGAGGCCCGCAGCCTCAAGGGCGCGGTAGCAGACATCGACCATGCCGCTGACGGCCCACTTGAAGACCTTCTGGCCCTGCATGCGCAGCTTGGGGAAGTTGAACTCACCGGTCTGCTCGAACTGCTCCCGCAGCTCGATCAGACTCGGCTGCATGACGATGGCCTCGAATTCCGAACCATCCGCACCCCAGATGGTGGCACCAACGCCCGGCTGCTCCGAGGGGCCGAGGAGGAAAGCGCCCGCCCCGTCGGCGAAGATGAAGGCGGTACCGCGATCGGACATGTCGGTCCAGTCCGAGAGCTTCTCCACGCCGATGACGAGCACGTAGTCGCTCTCGCCGGAACTGATGAGCCCGTTGGCCAGGCCCACCGCGTAGGGAAATCCCGCGCAGGCCGCCGAGATATCGAAGGCGCCGGCATGTTTCGCGCCCAGACGATCCTGCACCAGCACGGCCGCGCTCGGCGTCTGGTAGGGATGGGAGATGGTGGACACGATGATGGTGCCCAGTCGATCGGCATCGATGCCGGCATATTCCAGGGCCTTGCTGCCCGCGTCGACGGCCATGTCGATGATGTCGATGTCAGCGGGTGCCCAGGTGCGCTGCTTGATGCCCGTGCGTTCCTGGATCCATTGATCCGAGGAATCGATGGAACCGACGATCTCGTCGTTCATCACGACCCGTGATGCGCGATGGACACCGAGGCCGATGATCTCGCTGTGTCGGAGCGGTCGTGCAGCAATGTTGGTCACGAGTTGCGGTCCTCCGCGATGGGATGCAGTCGAAGCAGGGGCTGGCCGGGGGAGACGGGATCGCCATCGGTCACGAGCCATTCGATCACCGCACCACCGTATTCGGCAATGACCGGTCGCTCCTCGGACAGGTTGACGACGGCACCGACCATGGTCTGGCGCTCCAGGAGGACGCCTTCATCGAGGCCTTCTGTGACGTGGATGGTGCCCTTGCTGGGGCTCACCACCAGACGCCAGGCGGGCTGCGCATCGAGCAGGTTGGTCTCTCCGTGCTCAGCCACGAAAGCGCGGGCGGCGTCCAGGTCATCGGGCGACTTGAGGGCGAAGGTGGCGATGCCCGGCACTGCGCGCTTGAGCAGACCGGTGAGCGTGCCGGCCGGCGGCAACTCGAGGATGCCGGTGGCGCCGAGATCGGCGAAGGTCTGCATGCAGAGATCCCAGCGCACGGGATTGGCCACCTGCGAGACCAGACGCTTCAGCACTTCGCGCCCGCTCGCGACCACCTGGCCGTCGGCGTTGGACACCAACGCCACGCGCGGATCGTGCGTTGATACAGCCCGTGCCAACTTGGCCAGTTCGTCGCGTGCGGACTGCATGTGCGCAGTGTGGAAGGCGCCGGCGACGGACAGCGGCCGGATCTTGGCCCGGGCCGGCGGATCGGCCTCGAAGGCGGCCAATTGGGCAACCGTGCCCGCGGCGACAATCTGGCCGGCTCCGTTGTCGTTGGCCGGAGTCAGCCCGTGCTTGGCGATGCTGGCGAGCACTTGCTCACGATCGCCGCCGAGCACGGCGGCCATGCTGGTCTCGGAGACGGCAGCCGCCTTGGCCATAGTGCGGGCTCGTTCCCGCACGAAGACCATGGCCTGCTCGGCGCTCAGGACGCCGGTGGCGGCAGCGGCCGTCACCTCACCCACGCTGTGACCGCCGCCCGCGCCCAGGACGCTGAAGGCATCTGCGGGGTGCGGGAAGAGTTCCAAAGCGGCAACCAGGCCAGTAGCCACGATCAGGGGCTGGGCGATGGCGGTGTCGCGGATGGTGTCGGCATCGGAGGTGGTGCCATGTCCGCGCAGGTCGATATCAGCAACCGTGGCCAGCCAATCGAGTCGATCACCGAAATAGGGAAGCTCGAGCCAGGGGGCGAGCATTCCGGGAGTCTGAGCACCTTGACCGGGGGCGACGATGACGAGCACCCGCAAACTCTGACGGGTTACCGGAGGGTCGCCAAATCGAACGCGCCGGTAACCGGCTGCCAGGATGACGAGGAGGCGTCAGGAGAGGTGATAGAGCAGGTAGTCGCCCTGCCGCCCGGTCAACTGCCAACTGGTCGAACTCCCCAACTTCGCGGCCAGGGCGCTGCTCGCCGGCACGACCGCACAACGGGCGTAGGTGACGGCCTCACCGAGTGGCAGCACCCCGTCCAGGCCCTGCACCGACTTCCGCAGACCGGCTTCCCCGTAGACCGTCAAGCGTGTATCCAGCGAGACCCGGACATCGGGACCGGTCA
>JAJXSV010000023.1 GCA_021784375.1 Actinomycetes bacterium
TCCGGAGTGGTGACATCGACCTGGTCCGCTTGGACACCTCGCGATGACCACAGGCGTCGGCATGGCCTGCGGTGAGGTGGCCTGGGAGCGGGCAGTCCTCGCTGAGGCCGGCCTGCACGGCGAGCTCGAGGTGGCTCGGCGCTATGTGGATGTGGCAGGCATGGAGCGCGACGCCCGCACCGGGCGGCTGCCGGCGGTCATCATCATGAGCCCGGCCCTGCGCGGGTTCCTCGAGGCCCCGGTCAAGGCGCTGTCGTCGGCCACACACGTCATCGTCCTCCTCGACTCCATCCGCCCGCCCTGGCTGCTCGGGTCGGGGCTCGACTGCCGTGAAGTCGACAGCCTCGACATCGCCGCCTTCGTCGACGGTCTGGCCGGGTTGGCGCCACCGGCAGGAGGCAAAGCGCACGGTCAACCGTTCGGCGCCGGAGTCGTCACCGTGTTCATGGGTGTGAGCGGCGGCAGCGGAACCTCATCCCTCGCGCACCTGTATGCACGGTCCCGGCCGGAGTCGCTGCTCGTCGAGGGCGACTGCCTGCACCCGTCCCTGGCCTTCCTGCTCGGACGTACGGCGGCGTCGCCGCCTCTCGCTGAGGCCATGGACGGCGAGATCGGCGGTGAGGCATTGGTGCGCCTGGCGGGCGAGGAGCGCGCGCTCACGTTGACGATCGGTGCAGGCGACGAACCGTCGCCGACGGCGTTCCTGCGCGTCGTGGAGCGGGCCAGCCGGTGCTGCCCGGAGGTGATCGTCGACGCGGGCTCGGACTCGCCGTTCCTCGAGCCGTTGCTCGCACGCTGTGACCGCCTGGTGGTCGTCACACCTGCGACCCCACTCGGGATCGTCCGCGTGTGCTCACTCGGTTCGCGGATCCCCCGGCCACCCGGTGGCGTTGCCGTCATCGCGAATCGGGCGCGCAACTCGGCCATCGGCGGCCCGCGCTGGACGAATGCGGTGCGCACTGTCGTCGAGCGCGAGACCGGCCTGGATCCGGTGTTCGTTGCCGACGACGTGGAGGGCTTCGATCGGGCCTGGCTCAGCGGGGATTGGCAGCCACTGGGCGGCGCGGTCCCTCATCTGCTGTTCACCCAGTCGTAGCGCGCGTTCGCTAGCCTGCTGCGGGTGAGAGCGATTCGACGATTCACCGTGCGTGCCGTGCTTCCCGAGCCGATCCAGGGGTTGGCCGAGCTCGCCGGGAACCTGCGCTGGGCTTGGCACGCGCCCACGCGTGACCTCTTCGCGGACATCGACCGCGACCTCTTCGACGCCTTGGGGGGCGACCCCGGTCGACTCATCGCCGAGGTTCGCACGGAACGCCTCGCCGAACTCGCCGACGATGCCGCCTTCGTGGCACGCGTGGGCGACCTCGTCGACGATCTGCGCGCCTACCTGACGGGCGAGCGCTGGTACCAGCGGCAGCCGGGCCTGCCGCGGGCCATCGGCTACTTCTCCGCCGAATTCGGCGTGGCCGCGCAGTTGCCCCAGTACTCCGGTGGCCTCGGCATCCTCGCCGGCGACCACCTGAAGGCGGCTTCCGATCTGGGTGCCCCCATCATCGGGGTGGGTCTCTTCTACCGCTCGGGGTACTTCAAGCAATCGCTGGCCCGTGACGGCTGGCAGCAGGAGACCTACCCGGTCGTGGACCCGGATGGCCTGCCCCTGAACCAGCTGCGCGAGGCCGATGGGACCCCGGTGCGTGTCGAGATCGGACTGCCCGGTGGTCGCAGGCTGATCGCACACATCTGGCTGGCAGCAGTCGGGCGCGTCCCCCTGCTGCTCCTCGACGCCAACGTCGAGGAGAACGCCCCCGCGGAGCGAGAGGTCACGGATCGCCTGTACGGCGGGGGACACGAGCACCGACTGCTCCAGGAGGTGCTGCTGGGCGTCGGCGGGATCCGGGCCCTGCGCGCCTACGCGCGGCTCACCGGTACGCCGGATCCCGAGGTCTTCCACTGCAACGAGGGCCATGCGGGATTCCTCGGCGTGGAGCGCATCCGCGAGTACGGGGCGCAGGGTGTGGCCTTCGAACCTGCGCTCGAAGCGGTGCGCGCCTCCACCATCTTCACCACCCACACGCCGGTGCCCGCCGGCATCGACCGCTTCCCCCGCGACATCGTGGAGCGCTTCTTCGGTGGCAGCAGTGAGTCCGATCTGGCGCCAGCCTCACGCATCCTCCGGCTGGGAGCCGAGGACTACCCCGGTGGCGACCCCGACGTGTTCAACATGGCAGTGCTCGGCCTGCGGATCGGCCAACGTGCCAATGGCGTGAGCATGCTGCACGGCGCGGTCTCGCGCGCCATGTTCACGGAGTTGTGGCCGTCCTTCGACACCGACGAGGTGCCGATCTCCTCGGTGACCAACGGGGTCCACGCACCCACCTGGGTGGCTGGCCCGATCGCAGCGCTCGCCAAGGGCCAGGCGCTCGACACCGACGAGGCCTGGGCAAGCATCGGGGATTCCGAGCCCGAGGCCCTCTGGCGGACCAAGCGCGAACTGCGGGAGCGGCTCATCGCCAACACCCGTTCCCGGCTGTACGCGTCCTGGATCAACCGCGGTGCCAGTCCCGCGGAGCTCAATTGGATCGAGAACGTCCTCGATCCGGACATCCTCACCATCGGCTTCGCGCGACGCGTCCCGTCCTACAAGCGGCTCACCCTGATGCTGCAGGACCCCGAGCGGCTGCGGGCACTGCTCACCCACAGGAAGCGCCCCATCCAGATCGTGATTGCTGGCAAGTCGCATCCGGCCGACGACGGTGGCAAGCGACTCATCCAGCAACTCGTGCAGTTCGCGGACGAGAAGGATGTGCGGCACCGCATCGTGTTCCTGCCCGACTACGACATGGGCCTGGCGTCCTGGCTGTACCCGGGTTGCGACGTCTGGTTGAACAACCCGTTGCGGCCCCTTGAGGCATGTGGCACGTCGGGCATGAAGGCGGCGCTCAATGGAGCGCTCAACCTCTCCATCCTCGATGGCTGGTGGGATGAGTGGTTCGACGGGGAGAACGGGTGGGCCATCCCCACGGCCGAGGGCATCGTCGACCCCGAGCGACGCGACGAGCTGGAGGCGGCCGCGCTGTATGCGCTGCTCGAGAAGAGCGTCACGCCATGCTTCTACGACACCGACAAGCGCGGCCTGCCGCAACGTTGGCTGGAGATGCTCAGCCACACCCTGCGCACGCTCGGTCCCAAGGTGTCGGCCACGCGCATGGTGCGGGAGTACATCACCGACCTGTATGCACCGGCAGCGTTCGCCGGGCGCCGCGTCACCGGCGACAACATGGCGCTGGCGCAGGAACTGGCGAGTTGGAAGGCGCGCGTCCGCGCGGCCTGGCCCGGAGTGGCCATCGAGCGCATCGATGCCATCGACCTGCCGGACCATCCGCTACGGGGTTCGAACATGACCGTGCGCGCCTACGTCCAACTGGGCGCACTCGACATCGCCGACGTGGCGGTGGAGCTGGTGTACGGACGTGCCGATTCCAATGACCGCATCGTGAACGCGCGCGTGGCCGCCATGGCGCCCGTCGAGCGCCTGGACGGCAATCGCCTGCGCATGGAGAGCACGGTGCGCCTGGCGGATGCGGGTGCCCTCGGCTACACCGTGCGCGTGGTACCGCTCCACGAGGGTCTGGTGGGCAACGCGGAGATGGGCCTGCAGGTGCTGGCGCACTGAGGCGTCACCTGGCGCGGAGTACCGACACGCTGCGACCAGCGAGGTTGAGCACGGCACCTGCAGCGTGCCGACCATGGCCACTCGCGTACGCCGGTGCCCCTGTGTCCAGCTCCGTCTCCCACGCCGAGGCGTAGGGCATGCCGGGGAGGCGGAACTTCACCGGGTCCGCGCCGGCGTGGAGCAGCAGCAGGAAGCTGTCGCTCACCTCGGTGGAGGTGGGACTCGTCGACGCGCCGTTGAGGAACATGCCGATGGTGCGGGTGTCCGGGGCGTTCCACTTGTCGCGGCTGATCTCGGCGCCGTCGGTGCCCAGCCAGGCCAGGTCCTTGGCGGCGTTCGCCGCGATGACCTGTCCCCAGCGGTAGTAGGGGCGCCGGAACACCGGGTTCTCGGCGCGCAGGGCCAGTAGTTGCCGGGCGAACTTGAGGAGCTCGGTCTGGGGCTCCTCTAGGGCCCAATCGACCCAGGAGATCTCGTTGTCCTGGCAGTAGGCATTGTTGTTGCCGCGTTGCGTGCGCCCGATCTCGTCGCCCATGGTGATCATGGGGACGCCCAGCGAGAGCACGAGTGTGGTGAGGATGTTGCGCTGCTGGCGCGCCCGCAGTTCGAGGATCGCCTCGTCGGTGGTGGCGCCCTCCACCCCGTGGTTCCAGGAGCGGTTGTCGTTGGCGCCGTCGCGATTCATCTCGCCGTTCGCCATGTTGTGCTTCTGGTCGTAGCTCACGAGGTCGCGCAGGGTGAAGCCGTCGTGCGCCGTCACGAAGTTCAGGGAGGCCCTCGGCTTGCGGCGTGCGGCTGCGTAGAGGTCCGCAGACCCCGAGAGGCGCCAGCCGAGATCGGCGATGCCGGAGCCGGCTCCTCGCCAGAAGTCGCGGACGGTGTCGCGGAACTTGTCATTCCACTCGGACCACAACCCCGGGAAGTGCCCCACCTGGTAACCGCCGGCACCGACGTCCCAGGGCTCCGCGATGAGCTTCACGGTGCGCAGCACGGGGTCCTGGTTGATGGCCTGGAGGAAGGGGCCGTACATGTTCACGTCATGGTGCCCGCGCACCAACGTCGAGGCGAGGTCGAAGCGGAACCCGTCCACGTGCATCTCGGTGGCCCAGTAGCGCATGGAGTCGAGCACCAGCCGCAGCACCGCTGGCTGCGAGACGTCGAGGGTGTTCCCGGTGCCGGTGTAGTCGCGGTAGTAGCGCCGGTCGTCCGCGAGCTTGTAGTAGGCGGCGTTGTCGATGCCCCGGAAGGACACCGTGGGGCCACGCTGGCCACCCTCTGCGGTGTGGTTGTAGACCACGTCGAGGATCACCTCGATGCCCGCCTCGTGGAAGCGCTTCACCATGGACTTGAATTCGGCCACCTGCTGGCCCTCGCTGCCGGACGACGCGTACTCGGCGTGGGGCGCGAAGTAGCCGAGGGTGTTGTATCCCCAGAGGTTCGGCATACCGGCGCCCGCGAGGTGCTCCTCCGGCATCGACTGCTGCACGGGCAGCAACTCCAGCGCGGTCACGCCCAGCGACTTCAGGTGTTCGATGATGCTGGGATGTGCGAGCCCGGCGTAGGTTCCGCGCAGTTCCACCGGGACGTCGGGATGGAGTTTCGTCATGCTCTTGACATGCGCCTCGTAGACCACGGAATCCGCCCACGGGGTGTGCGGCCGGCGGTCGGCGCCCCAATCGAAGGCGTTGTCGACCACGATGGAGAAGGGCACGTAGGGCGCGGAGTCGCGCTCGTCCCGGGTGGAGTCGTCCTCCGGTGAGTAGGGGTTCAACTTGTGGGCGAAGACCGCGGGATTGCGCACCAGCGCGCCGCTCATGGCCCGTGCGTAGGGGTCGAGCAGCAGCTTGTGCGGATTCCAGCGATTGCCGTGTGCAGGGTCCCAGTTGCCGTGCACACGGAGCCCGTAGCGGGTGCCGATGCCGTGGCGCGGGATGAACCCGTGGTGGATGCCATCGGTGCGCTCGGGCAGGCGATAGCGCGTCTCACTGCCGTCGGCGTGGCGCACGCAGAAGTCCACCGCCTCCGCGCCACCGGACCACACGGCCACATTGAGGCCGCCGTCGCGCGGCGTCACGCCGAGCGGATCGGGCAGTCCGGCGCTGACGGGCTCGTCGGTCAGTCCATGCATGGCGTCACCACGGGGCACAGGGTACCGTTGGGCGCACCCCGAAATTGGATCCAATCTGGAGTGTCATGCGCATCGCCGTCTGCATCAAGCAGGTTCCGGACAGTTACGCCGAGAAGCGCATGATCGACGGTCGCATCGACCGCGCGGCTTCGGACCGGGTGCTCAACGACCTCGATGAGTACGCCGTCGAGACCGCCCTGCTGCTCGCGGAGGCCCATCCCGACACCAGCGTGACGGCCGTGAGTGTGGGGCCGGATGAGGCCGCCGAGGCCATCCGCCGGGCCCTCGCCATGGGTGCCAACGACGCCATCCACATCGCCGACCCTGCCATCGCCGGCAGCGACGCCCCGGCCACCGCCCGCGTCCTCGCCGCTGCGCTGAAGGGCCGCGGATTCGACATCGTGATGTTCGGCCAGGAGTCCACCGATGCCAAGATGGGCGTGGTGCAGGCCATGGTCGCGACCATGCTCGACCTGCCGCTGCTCTCCTTCGCCGAGGCGGTCCGCGTCGAGCAGGGCCGTGTGCACATCACCCGCCGCACCGAGGTCGGCCTGCTCGATATGACGGCAGACATGCCGGTTGCAGTTGCCGTGGTGGAGCGCATCCACGAACCGCGCTATCCGTCGTTCAAGGGCATCATGGCTGCGCGCAAGGCCCCCTTGGAGAAGCTCGACCTGGCGGCCATCGGTGTGCAGCCCGGCGACGTCGGAGTGGCCGGGAGCCGCACCGAGGTGCTGGACGTGCGACTCCGGCCCCCGCGCACCAGGGGTGCACTGGTCACGGAGAACGGCGCACAGGCGCTCGTCGATTACCTCAAGACGCAGAAGCTGGTGTGATGTGACGACGATCCTCGCGGTGATCGTGCCCGCCGCCTCGGAACGCACGAACAGTGAACTGCTCAGTTTGGCGCGCACGCTGGGCAGCTGTGTGGCGGTGGCCACCGCCCCCGGGCTGGATGCATCGTTCGCCGGTCGCTACGGCGCCAGCGAACTGTGCGTGCCCGATCGGGCATCGGTGTCCGTGCAGGATGCGGCGGAGTTCGTCGCTGCGGCCGCCACGGAGTGCTCCGCCGACGTCGTCCTCCTCCCGAACTCCATCGACTGCACCGAGATCGCGGCCATCCTGGCCGTGCACCTCGACGCCGGCATCATCACCAACGCATCGACGGTGCTGCCCGACCTCAGTTGTGAGGTCAGTGTGTTCGGCGGATCCACAACCGTCACCTCCAGGGCCACGGGCCGCCTGATCGCGACCGTGCGAGCAGGCGCCGCGGAGGCGACCCCGGCGCCCACGAACTGCACCGAGCGCCCGCTGGCGCACCCCCTGTCCGCCGCCTCCGCCCGCATCTCCGTCGGCGAACTGCGTCCCGCGGAGAAGTCCTCGCGCCCGGACCTCGTCACCGCGGACATCGTCGTGTCCGGTGGGCGAGGCGTGGGCTCGGCTGAGGGATTCAAGGTCATCGAGGCCTTCGCGGATCGCCTCGGCGGGGCTGTGGGCTCTTCGCGTGCCGCCGTCGAGGCGGGCTGGTATCCCCACGCCTTCCAGGTCGGCCAGACCGGGGTCACCGTCGCTCCGCAGTTGTACCTGGCCGCCGGCATCAGCGGCGCCATCCAGCACCGAGCGGGCATGCAGACCTCGAAGCGGATCGTGGCCGTGAACAAGGACGGGGAGGCGCCCATCTTCGAGGTGGCCGACCTCGGCATCGTGGGCGACCTCTTCGACGTGCTTCCGGCGGCCCAGGCGCTCCTCGAGGACTGAGGCGCGGGGCGTCCCGCGCGCCGATCTAGTATTCCGAGGTGCCGTACTTCGACCATGCCGCGACCTCGCCCATGACACCGGCTGTCATCGCGGCCATGGACGGCGCCTTCCGCGTGGTCGGCAACCCCTCGTCCGTGCACTCCGCGGGGCGCGCCGCCCGTCGCCTGGTCGAGGAGTCGCGGGAGACCATCGCCGCCGCCGTCGGCTGCCTGCCGGCCGAGGTCGTGTTCACCTCCGGCGGCACGGAGGCGGACAACCTGGCCATCAAGGGCATGTGGATGCAGCGCCACCGTGAAGCCCCCGAACGCACTCGCCTGCTCGTCTCCGCCGTCGAGCACCACGCGGTGCTCGACTCCGCGTTGTGGCTGGCGACGGCAGAGGGCGCGGTCGTCGAGCAGGTCCCGGTTGATGGGTTCGGCGCCGTGCGCATGGGGGCCCTGCGCGAACGCATCGCGAGCGATCCTGCGTCGGTTGCCTTGCTGTCCATCATGTGGGCCAACAACGAGGTCGGTAGCCTGCAGCCCCTGCGGGAGGTCGTGGCACTTGCCCGGGAGTTCGCGATCCCCGTCCACTCCGACGCGGTGCAGGCCTTCGCCTCCGAGCATGTGGACTTCGCGGCCAGCGGGCTCTGCGCCATGACGGTGTCAGCACACAAGTACGGCGGTCCCATGGGGGTCGGCGCGCTGGTGATACGCCGCGACGTCACTCCCACACCGGTGCTCCACGGCGGTGGTCAGGAGCGTGACATCCGTTCCGGCACCATTCCCATGCCCCTCATTGTCGGCATGGCCGCGGCATTCCAGGAGGGCACCGCTCGGCTGGACGAGCATCGCGCGAGCATCGCCGCGCTCCGCGACCGCCTGGTCTCAGGTGTGCAGCAGCTCGACCTGGGTGCCGAACTGCGCGGCCACCCCACGGAGCGACTCCCGGGGAATGCCCACTTCACCTTCCCGGGCTGCGAGGGCGATGCCCTGCTCATGCTGCTGGATGCCGCAGGCATCCAGGTGTCCACCGGCAGCGCCTGCTCTGCCGGAGTGCCGGAGGCGTCGCACGTGCTGTTGGCCATGGGCATCGACGATGCCGAGGCTCGTGGTGCAGTGCGCTTCTCGCTCGGGCGTACCACGACGGGCGAGGACGTCGACGCACTGCTTGCGGCCCTCCCGGACGTCGTGGCCCGCGTGCGCAGGGCCGGGTTGATGCTGCGATGAAGGTCCTTGCGGCGATGTCCGGCGGCGTCGACTCCGCGGTGGCTGCGGCGCGCGTGGTGGCTGCCGGCCACGAGGTCACGGGCATGCACCTCGCGCTCTCGAACAATCCGCAGTCGTTCCGGTCGGGCGCGCGCGGCTGCTGCTCCCTCGAGGACTCCCGCGATGCGCGGCGCGCGGCCGACATCATCGGCATCCCCTTCTACGTGTGGGACATGGCCGAGCAGTTCCGTCGCGACGTGGTGGAGGACTTCGTCGCCGAATATGCGGCGGGCAGGACGCCGAATCCCTGCCTGCGCTGCAACGAGCGCATCAAGTTCGCCGCGGTCCTCGACCGCGCCCTGGCACTCGGATTCGACGCGGTCGCGACCGGCCACTACGCGCGGATCGTGGACGGCGGCCACGGATTCGCATTGCATCGCGCGCGGGACTCCTCGAAGGACCAGTCCTACGTGCTCGGCGTGCTGGAGCAGTGGCAGCTCGAGAAGTCGTTGTTCCCCTTGGGGGATTCGCTGAAGAGCGAAGTGCGCGAGGAAGCTGCCCGGCTGGGCCTGACGGTGGCCAGGAAGCCGGACAGCCACGACATCTGCTTCATCGCCGACGGCGACACCAGCGGCTGGTTGGAGGAGCGCCTGGGGGAGCAGCGCGGCGAGATCATCGACGCGGTGAGCGGCGCTGTGCTCGGGGAGCATCACGGGGCCTACCGCTTCACCGTCGGCCAACGTCGCGGGACCGCGATCTCCGTGCCCGCGCCCGACGGCGCGCCCCGCTATGTGACCTCGATCGACCCTACGACCCGACGCGTGTTCGTCGGCCCTCCGACACTGCTGGACGTGAACATCGTGGAAGGCGTGCGGGCCCATTGGTGCCAAGGCGTCCCGGCCGTGGGCTCCCGCGTCGGCGTGCAGGTTCGGGCTCACGGTGCCGAGGTGCCGGCCGTGGTGGAGGCCGTTGACGGCGTGAGTGCGACCCTGCGCACGCTGCAGCCGATCCGTGGCCTGGCGGCCGGCCAGGCGGCCGTGATGTACGAGGGCCCGAGAGTTGTTGGCGCAGTGACGGTGGCGGGCTCGCGCCGTGATGCATAGCGCCGGGCGTGCTCCGCGGAGGGCCAGCGAGCGCCCTTCGGATGTGTCCGAGTGGACGGCCTCGGTGCGCGCGCTGCGCGCCACTGGGGTGGGTTCGCTTCCGGGTGCATCGGCGCGCGAGGCCATGTCGGTCGTGACCGGGGAGTTCCCGGAACTCGTGCACCTGCCGGAGCTGCCCGCACGGGGGCCGGGGGGCGACCTGGTTGGGCGGACCGCCGCCCTGCTCGCCGGGGTGGCCAGCGAATTCTCCGTGGAGACGACCCCGACGGGCTGGCGCTACGCCGATCGGCCGGGCC
This sequence comes from Actinomycetes bacterium, assembly GCA_021784375.1. The sequence goes on from JAJXSV010000023.1 coordinate 10,146, forward strand.
CGGCCGTGCGTCGGGCCCTGTCCTACTGGCGTGAGGACCTCGATGTCTTCGAGGAGTCCTGCCAGGGCGCCACGGGCGACCTCAAGCTGCAGTTGTGCGGACCGGTGACGCTCGCCGCATCCATCTCGCTGCGCCGCGGCGAGCGCGTGCTGTCCGACCAGGGGGCCATGCGGGACCTGGTGGAGGCGCACCGCGAGGCGGTGGTCGCGCACATCACCGACCTGCGGAGGCGCCTGCCGGCTGCGCGATGGATCCTGCAAATCGACGAGCCCGCGATGGATGCGGCGCTCCGCGGGGCGCTACCTACGCAGAGCGGTTGGGGGCGACTCACGCCGCTCGAGGAGCCGCTCGCCCGCGCCTGGCACCGGCGGCTCGCTGAGGTGGTCCGGGCCGGCGCCGCCACTCCGTGGCTGCACGCCTGCACTGGCCGGCCGCCCATCGCCCTGGCCCTCGATGCGGGGTACAGCGGCCTCTCCGGTGCCATCGACCTCCTGCGCCCGGCGGACGACGATGCCCTCGGCGCGGCAGTCGAGGGCGGCATGACGTTGATCGCTGGAGTGGTGCCGGCGACGGCCGAGGGGATCGCGCACGCCCCAAGTGCGCCGGCGCTCGTCGACCCGATCCGGCGTCTCTACGGGCGCATCGGGCTCGATGACGCCGTGCTCGCCGCTTCGGTGGTGATCAGCCCCGCCTGCGGCCTCGGCGACCTCAGCTGGGCGTCAGCGCGCGCCGCCATGGCGCTCACCCGCGAGGCAGCGCACGTGCTCGCCGATCAGCTGGACGCCGGCCCCGAGTAGGCGGCTTCGGTGGCCATCAGGCTGGCGAGCAGTTGCAGGGCGTCCGCCGAGGGGCTTCCCGGCGACGCGGTGTAGACCATGAGCGTGAGCCCGGGGTCGCTCGCCAACTCCAGGGCCTCGTAGTCCAGGTCCATGAGCCCGACGCGAGGGTGCCGGAACTGCTTGCTCCCCGTCCGATGCTTGCGCACGTCATGCGACGCCCAACGCGTGCGGAACTCCTCGCTGCGCGTGGACAGCTCGCCGACGAGATCGGTGAGCTGCCGGTCGAAGGGATCGCGTCCTGCCTGGGCGCGCAGCAGCGCCACGCAGTCCGTGGCGCGCACCTCCCAGTTCACGAAGAACACGCGCGAGCGGGGATCGAGGAACTGGTAGCGCGCGAGGTTCGGAACGCCGCGTGGGTCGTCGAGCGCCTCCACGAAGACCGACCGTCCCAGGTGGTTGGTGGCGAGCACGTCCAGGTTGGCGTTGCGGACGTAGGCAGGGGCGTCGGTCAGGGCATCGAGGATGCGTTGCACCGCGGGCCGCACCTGACGGGTCGCATTGGCGGGCCGGCGTGCACGTGCCGGGGTGTTGGCGCTGCGAGCGAGATTGCGGAGATGGTCACGCTCGGCCTCGTCGAGTGCGAGCGCCCGCGCCAGGGCTTCGAGCACACTCTCCGAAACGCCGCTCAGGTTGCCGCGCTCCAAGCGCGTGTAGTAGTCGACGCTCACGCCGGCGAGCATGGCCACCTCCTCACGACGCAGTCCGGCCACTCGCCTGCGACCACCGTAGTTGGGAAGGCCCGCCTGCTCCGGGGTCATGCGCGCCCGTCGGGAGGTGAGGAAGTCTCGGATCTCATTGCGGGTGTCCACGCCACCACGGTACGGCCTGCGGCAGGGGGAGCTGGGAGGGTCTGCCGTTACCGGTATGCGGCGGGTCTCCCGCGCTGGGCCGCCGCGCGCTTCACTGGTGCTGTGCGCAGTACGCAGTGCCGCTGCGCCATCGGATCGAAGGAGTCAAGATGCGTGCAACCCTGATGTACGGAGCCGGCGATGTCCGGGTGGAAGAGGTCCCCGATGCCCGGCTGGTGGAACCCACCGATGTCGTGGTCCGGGTCGTCCTCTCCTGCATCTGCGGCAGTGACCTGTGGGGCTATGGCGACATGCCGGCCGGTGAGGTGGGCCGTCGCATGGGACATGAGTTCCTCGGCGAGGTGGTGGAAGCGGGCCGCGACGTACGCAACCACCGGGTCGGCGATCTCGTGGTGGCCCCCTTCGTGATCTCGGACAACACCTGTGACTTCTGCCGGGAGGGCTTCCACACCTCGTGCCGTCACCGGAACGGCTGGGGGTCACCCGGCGTCGACGCGGGACAGGGCGAGGCGGTTCGCGTCCCGCTCGCCGACGGCACACTGGTGAAGCTGCCGGTGGCCGCGGACTCCGCGCTCCTGCCCTCGCTGCTCACCCTCTCGGACGTCATGTGCACGGGTCATCACGCCGCGTACATGGGACGTGTGAACGCCCGCACCTCGGTGACGGTGGTCGGCGACGGCGCCGTGGGCCTGTGTGCGGTGATCGCCGCCAAGCGACTGGGTGCCGAGCGCATCATCCTCATGGGTCGCCACGCGGTGCGGACCCAGTTGGGCCGTGAGTTCGGTGCCACCGACGTGGTGGCGGAGCGCGGGAAGGCCGGCATCGAGCGGGTGCGCGAGCTCACCAATGGTGACGGCACCCACGTCGTCCTCGAGTGCGTGGGCACGCGCGATTCCCTCGACATGTCGCTGGGGGCGGTGCGTGACGCCGGCACCATCAGCCGCGTGGGCGCCCCGCAGTACGAGGAGGGCCCCATGGGGCTGGGGATCCTGTTCCGCAACCTCACCTACACGGGTGGGGTAGCGCCGGCGCGCGCGTACATCGAGGACCTCATGCCCGACATCCTGGAGGGCCGCATCAACCCGGGACGGGTGTTCGACCGCACCGTGTCGCTCGACGAGGTGCTGGCCGGCTATCGCGCCATGGCCGCCCGCGAGGCGATCAAGGTGCTCGTGAAGCCCTGAGTGGGCTCAGAGGGGAATGACAGGGAATGGAACGACAGCAGAGGCCGCCGACCCGCAGGGGACCGGCCGAATGGTTCACCGGCGAGGTCTTCATCGACGGCATCACGGGCAACGAGCAACCCCCGCATGCCAGCCTGGGTTCGGTGCACTTCACGCCCGGTGCGCGCACGGCTTGGCACGCGCATGACGCGGGGCAGACGCTCTACGTCGTGGAGGGCGTCGGTATCGTCGCCGCACGGGACGGCGCGGTGCTGGCCCTGCGACCCGGGGATGTCGTGCACGCGCCGGCCTCCGAATGGCACTGGCATGGTGCCTCGACCGAGCACTTCATGACGCACATCTCCATCACCGAGACGGGCACGGCTGCGCAATGGGGTGCGCACGTGACCGATGAGGAGTACACGCAGGCAGTCGCACGCATCAACGATGTACAGGAGTGAGCATGGAATACACGAATCTCGGCCGGTCCGGACTCAGGGTGAGCCGCATCGCGCTCGGTTGCATGAGCTTCGGCGACACCTCGCGCGGCTTCAATGAGTGGGCCCTCGACGACGATGGTGCCGAGCCCTTCTTCCGCCAGGCGATCGAGTCGGGCATCAATTTCTGGGACACCGCCAACGTGTACGGCCTCGGCACCTCGGAGGAGATCGTCGGGCGCGCGATCCGCAGGTACTCGCGTCGCGAGGACATCGTGCTTGCCACCAAGGTGCACTTCAGGATGCACGATGGGCCCGGCGGTTCGGGCCAGTCCCGCAAGTCCATCATGGAGCAGATCGACGCCTCGCTCACGCGTCTCGGCACCGACTACGTCGACCTGTACCAGATCCATCGCTTCGATCCCACGACGCCGGTCGAGGAGACGATGGAGGCGCTCCACGACGTGGTGAAGGCAGGCAAGGCGCGGTACATCGGCGCCTCGGCCATGTGGGCGTGGCAGTTCTCCAAGTTGCAGTACACCGCGTCCTTGCACGGATGGACGCGCTTCATCTCGATGCAGGACCAGTACAGCCTGCTCATGCGCGAGGAGGAGCGCGAGATGCAGCCACTGCTCCTCGACCAGGGCGTGGGGAGCATCCCCTACAGCCCGCTGGCCAAGGGTCGCGTGGCCCGTCCCTTCGGAACCCAGACCTTCCGCTCCGAGCACGACCCGGTCGGCGCTGCCCACTTCGGTTCGGAGGCCGAGCGCGATCGTCCGATCATCGAAGCGGTCGAACAGGTGGCGGGTGCCCGCGGGATCCCCATGGCGCAGGTGGCGCTGGCCTGGGTGCTGCAGAACCCGGTGATCAGCGCGCCGATCGTCGGCGCCACCAAGCCGCACCACCTGGCGGATGCGGTGGCAGCGCTCGCGGTCCGGCTCACGCAGGAGGAGGTCGACCTGCTCGAGGCCGGCTACCGGCCGCGCCCGCTCACCGGCATCTGATCGGTGCCCTCGTGGACGCCCGGCCGGGCAACTGGCATCGTGCCGGGCCGGACGTTCCTGCATAGACTCCCGTCACGTGCGCTTCATGAATCCTGACGCCGCTGGCGTCGACCTCACGTACGAGGACGTCTTCATGGTCCCGTCGTACTCCGACGTGACCTCCCGCTTCGATGTCGATCTAACTCCGGGGGACGGCTGCGGGCTCACCATCCCCATCGTCGCCGCCAACATGACCGCCGTCTCCGGGCGACGCATGGCGGAGACGCTGGCGCGACGTGGTGCACTCGCGGTGATCCCGCAGGACATCCCGCTCGACGTGGTCGCCGACGTGACGGCGTCGATCAAGCAGCGGCACGCGCTTTTCGAGACCGCCGTCTCGCTGACGCCCTCGACCACCGTGGCGCAGGCGATCCTGCTGCTCACCAAGCGCGCCCATGGCGCGGCCGTCATCGTCGACGAGGGCAGGCCGGTCGGCATCATCACCGAGCGTGACTGCGACGACGCGGATCGCTTCACGCAGGTGCAGCGCATCATGTCCCGCGACCTCTTCAACCTGCCCGACACCATCGATGCCAGGGGCGCCTTCGAGGCCCTGCACGCGGCCCACCGCAAGTACGCGCCCGTCGTCGACCCCACTGGGCAGCTCGTCGGCATCATCACGCGGCAGGGTGCGCTCCGCTCGACCGTCTACTCACCGGCACTGGACGCCGATGGGCATCTGCGCGTGGCCGCCGCCGTCGGCATCAACGGGGATGTGGCCGGACGGGCACGGGAACTGCTCACCATCGGCGTCGACACCATCGTGGTGGACACTGCGCACGGCCACCAGCGCAAGATGCTCGAAGCGCTTTCGGCGGTTCGACAGGTCCGCGACCAGGTCTCGCCCGCCGTGCGTATCGTCGCCGGCAACGTGGTGAGCGCGGAAGGCGTGGGCGCGCTCGCCGAGGCGGGGGCGGACATCCTCAAGGTCGGGGTCGGTCCGGGCGCCATGTGCACCACGCGCATGATGACGGGCGTCGGTCGCCCCCAGTTCAGTGCGGTCCTGGAGTGCGCGGAGGCCGCGCGCGAGATCGGTCGGCAGGTGTGGGCCGATGGCGGCATCCGCTACCCGCGCGACGTGGCCCTCGCCCTCGCCGCTGGCGCCAGCGCGGCCATGATCGGATCCTGGTTCGCGGGCACCTATGAGTCGCCCGGCGACCTCCATCAGGCCGCCGACGGGCGTCGCTTCAAGGAATCCTTCGGCATGGCCTCCGCCCGTGCGGTGCAGAACCGGACCTC
>JAJXSV010000315.1 GCA_021784375.1 Actinomycetes bacterium
CCCGCCAACCTCGTCCCCTACAGCTTTGTGCTCAGCAGCTTTGTCCCGTACCTGCGATCGCACGGTGTTGCTGAGGCAGCGATCAGTCAGATCCTCATCGACAACCCCCGCGAACTCCTGACGGTTCGCGCCACCGACAGGGGATGAGCCGTGAGCAGTGTTGACGTGAAGGTGAGTGACGTGGCAAGAGTGAACACGGTTCTTGGGCCGGTCGCCCCCCAGGAGCTGGGCATCGTGGCGGTCCATGAACACATCGGTTACGGCATGCCCGGATCCGAGCTGGATTCGCGTTGGTGGAAGTCTCCCGAAGAGCGCTACGAGCAGACGGTGCCCAAGCTGCGCCGCTTTCGCGAATACGGCGGCGGCACATTCGTCGACGCCACCGGTATCTGCAACGGGCGCGATATCGATTACTACCGGAGCCTGTCCGCCAAGACCGGCGTACACATTGTGGCCTGCACCGGCTTTGTCGGGGGCGACACCGCGCTGGCCTTCTTCGCGCGAGCTACTGTCGATTACCTGACGCAGCAGTTCACGCACGAGATCACCGAGGGCATCGCCGGCACTGGGGCCCGGGCTGGCGTAATCAAGGTCGGCGTCAGCCGCGGCGGACGTATGACGGACCTCGACAAGCGCATTTACCGCGCGGCCGCACGTGCCGCGGTCTCCACGGGTGTACCGATCCTCACGCACCTTGCCATCAATGCCGAACCCGCCGTGGAGATCTTCCATGAGGAGGGCCTGCCGCTTGATCGCGTGCTCTTCGGGCACGCCGACGACGGCATCAATCATGACAAGACACGGCACGCATGGCTCATCGAACAGGGCGGGCGAATCGGTTTCGACACCTTCGGCTACGAGACCGAACTCGAAGACCCACCGTTCTGGGCGCGTCCACGACGTGAGCGCCTGCGACATCTGCTGGCGCTGATCGAGCAGGGCCATCTGGACAAGTTGCTGGTCTCGGCGGACGCCAACTGCAGCCCCCTGGGCTGGCCCGGAGTCAAAGGGCACACGGTCAACTACATCTTCGAGACCCTCATCCCCGATCTGCAGGAGGCAGGTGTCGACGAGGCCTCCATCCATCGTCTGCTCGTCGATCTTCCCGCCGACTTCCTCACCATCAAGCGCCCGTCGCACCATCACAGCACCCCGGCCAGCAGCACGCCGACCATTGAAAGGGAATGACCATGGATACCAAGCAACTTCAGGGAGTGAAGATCGCCGTCATCGGCGGCGGGTATGGCGGCGCCTGTGCCGCCAAGGCCCTCTCCCTCATCGGCGCCGACGTGCACGTGTACGAGCAGGCGACGCAGATTCGTGAAGTCGGTGCCGGTATCGGCCTCCGTCCTTCCTCAGTGGAGCAGTTCCGCAAGTGGGGCGTCTTCAACGAGATGGCCGCCGTGAGCTCCCCCAGCGATTCCTTCGAGATCCTCACCGCAACCGGTGACCTCATCATGAAGGAGGACTGGCCGGGTATCCACGACTACGACGAGGAGAACAAGACTCGTCTCATCCATCGTGGCGACTTCATCGATGCCCTCTTCAAGGTGTTGCCGGCGGACCGTGTGCATCTGGGCTACAAGATGGAGTCCATTGAGGATCTCGGGAGCACGGCAACGGTGAAGTTCACCAACGGCGAGAGCGTCACCGCAGACCTCGTCGTCGGCGCTGATGGCATCAAGTCCCTCGTGCGCGACACCCTCTTCAGCAAGCGCACACCCGTCTACTCGGGTGAACATGCCTTCCGTGCAGTGATCTCCGCAGACCATGCCTACGGTCTCGTTACCGACGACAACCTGCGCATGTACATCGCCGAATCCGGCACCAAGATCTATTTCCTGCCGCTGCGGCACCGCAACCAGGTCTCGTTCGACATCACCGCTCCGTCAACGGATTCCTCGTGGGCTCCCGTCGTCACCAAGGAGCAGATGGTGTCGCTCATGGATGGCTTCGACAGCCGGCTGGTGCAGATCACCAAGGACCTCGATATGGCAGACGTCAACGTCCGTGCCGTCCACGACATCGACCCGGTTGATGTCTGGCATTCGGATTCCGTTGCCCTGCTTGGCGACGCTGCCCATTCCATGCTGCATCATCAGGGCCAGGGTGCGAACTCCGCGATCCTTGATGCCGGCGCACTGGCGGATTCGCTGGTAGAAGCCGCTACCGTGAAGGAAGCTCTGGCGCTGTACCAGGCCACACGCAAGCCCGTCACCGACGAATTGCAGCGCATTTCGCGGCAGGGCTGGAACGCCGACGCCGTCGACGACGTCTTCCCCGGTCAGCACGACACCAAGTAAGACCCGGCGCCCGACACCATGACACTGCATCCAAAAGTCGCAGAGGCGCTTCGTTCCCTACCGGCACCGCCCGATGGCCCGCTCGATCCAGCAGCCATGCGGGCAGGCGAAGCCGCGGGGGTGCCGGCACTCGAGGACCGCCTGCCCCTGCATTCCGTCGAGGACACCATCGCGCAGACGGCCACCGGCGCCGTGCCGGTACGCATCTACACACCGGCAGCGTCAGACACCTACGGCCTGCTCGTGTATTTCCATGGTGGTGCCTTCTTCCTCGGCAGTCTCGACACGCATGACCACGTGGCACGGGAGCTCGCTCTGGCCAGTGGCTTCAAGGTCATCTCCGTTGGATTCCGCTTGGCGCCGGAAGCTTCGTACCCCGCGGGGCTGCAGGACTGCTATGCAGTTGTGCGTTGGGCCACGGAGCAAGGTGACCGGCTGCGCTGGAACGGCGAAGCATTGGCGGTCGCGGGTGACAGTTCGGGCGCCAATATGGTTGCTGCGGTCACGGCCATGGCCCACGACGAGGGTTTCGACCGCATCACGCATCAGGTGCTCTTCTATCCGTCCGTCGATCTGGACTTCGACGTCGACCGCTATCGCTCGTTGCGCGAGAACGCCACGGGTTACGGCCTGGAGACGGCTGGGCTCAAACCCTTCAATGCGTTCTACATCAACAGCGGCGCCGATCCTGCGGACCCATTGGTGTCGCCGATCAAGCGCGCGGATCTCACCGGACTCCCGCGGGCACTGGTCATCACGGCAGAGCACGATCCGCTTCGTGATGAGGGCGAGTTGTACGGGCAGCGCCTCCTGGATGCCGGCGTTCCGACCACTGTGAAGCGCTACGCCGGAGCTGGACACGGCTTTGTGCAGTTCTTCTCCTGGATCCCGGAGTTCCATCAAGTGTTCGACGACACCACTGCCTTCCTCACGCAGTGACGGAAGAGGCAGGCACACCATGACCGGATCGCAAGGAGGCACCCATGGCATCTGAGGTGAACATTCATCCCCTGGCCTCGCCCTGGGGCCGGTTCCATCTCTACAGCTTCTTCATCGACGCCCCCGAACCGGCAATCGTCGATACCGGCATCGCTTCCTCACCAGCCGAAGGCATGGCGGATGCGTTGCGAGCGCTGGGACGTCGCATCGAGGACGTGCGCTGGATTCTCTTGACGCACGGTCATATCGACCATATCGGTGGAGCCCATGCGCTGTGGGAGATG
>JAJXSV010000316.1 GCA_021784375.1 Actinomycetes bacterium
CGCGGCAAGGGTATCGCGCGGCTCCCTCGGGCGCAGTCCTTCCAAGGTCACATTCCATTGTGCGGGAGGGTGATCAGACCTGCAGGCGGGTCAGTCCTCCGGCATGCCCGAGGCCAGGCCCTGGGCGATCATGTTCATGATCGTGGGGTCGGCCAGCGTCGTGACATCGCCGATGGCCCGGTTCTCTGCGATATCCCGGAGCAGGCGGCGCATGATCTTGCCGGATCGGGTCTTGGGGAGTTCCTGAACGATCATGACCTGGCGCGGCTTGGCGATGGGACCGATCTCGTGCACCACATGCCCCCGGAGCATTGCTGCCATGCCCTCGCCGTCCTCGAAGCCTGAGCGCAGGATCACGAAGGCGACGATGGCCTGACCAGTCAACGGATCCGAAGCACTCACCACCGCTGCCTCCGCGACCGCCGGGTGCGAGACGAGCGCATGCTCGACCTCGGTGGTGGAGATGCGGTGACCGGAGATGTTCATTACGTCGTCGACGCGACCGAGCAGCCAGATGGCGCCTTCGTCGTCGAACTTGGCGCCATCGCCGGCGAAGTACCGGCCCTGGAAGCGCGACCAGTAGCCCTGACGGAAGCGCTCATCGTCACCCCAGATGCCGCGCAACATGGCTGGCCAGGGATCGGTGAGCACCAGGTAGCCGCCGTGGCCGCGTCCTACCTTGTAGCCGTTCTCATCGACGATGGCCGCGCCGATACCGGGCAGGGCACGCATGGCCGAACCCGGCTTGCAGGTGGTGACACCGGGCAGGGGCGAGATCATGATGGCGCCGGTCTCGGTCTGCCACCAGGTGTCGACGATGGGGCAGCGGTCGTGGCCGATGACCTCGCGGTACCACATCCAGGCCTCAGGATTGATGGGTTCACCCACAGAGCCCAGCACGCGCAGCGAACTGAGGTCGAAGGCCTCGGGGAATTCATCTCCCCACTTCATGCAGGCACGGATGGCTGTGGGGGCGGTGTAGAAGATGCTGACGCTGTACTTCTCGATCAGCTCCCACCAACGACCGCGGTGCGGGGTGTCGGGTGTGCCCTCGTAGATCAGGGAGGTCGCACCGTTGGCCAGTGGCCCGTACACCACGTAGGTATGGCCGGTGATCCAGCCGATGTCGGCGGTGCACCAGTAGACGTCGGTTTCCGGCTTGAGGTCGAAGACCGCATGATGCGTATAGGCGGCCTGCGTCAGGTAGCCACCGGTAGTGTGGAGGATGCCCTTGGGTGTGCCTGTGGTACCCGAGGTGTACAGGATGAAGAGCGGGTGTTCGGAATCGAAGGCCTTGGCGGTGTGCACCTCGGACTGACTGTCGACGATGTCATGCCACCATACGTCGCGTTCGTTCCACGCCACCTGACCGCCGGTTCGCCGCACCACCAGCACATGCTGGATGGTGGGGGTCTCATGCAGGGCGTCATCAACGGCGTCCTTGAGTGGCAGGGCCTTGCCACGGCGGAACTGCCCGTCGCTGGTGATGACAAGTCGTGCGGAGGCGTCGATGATGCGGGAACGCAGCGCCTCCGACGAGAAGCCGCCGAAGATGACGGAGGTGACCGCACCGATACGCGCACAGGCGAGCAGGGAGAACACGGCCTCCGGGATCATGGGCATGTAGATCGCTACGCGATCGCCTTCGACGATTCCCAGTGCTGTAAGTGCGTTGGCCGCCTTGGAGACCTCACGTAGCAGGTCGTTGTAGGTGATGGTGCGGCTCTCGCCGGCCTCACCCTCCCAGTAGTAGGCGACGCGTTCGCCGTTGCCGGCGGCCACATGACGGTCAACGCAGTTGACGGCCACATTGAGTTTGCCGTCCACAAACCATTTCGCAAAGGGTGCGTCACTCCAGTCGAGCACCTGGGTCCAGGGCTTGGCCCACTGCAGACGTCGGGCCTGCTTGGCCCAGAATGCCAGTCGATCCTCGGAGGCCTCCTGATAGGACTCGATCTTGGCGTTGGCGTTGATGGCGAGCTCGACCGGCGGGAAGAAGTGTCGGTTCTCTGAAAGCAGATTGGAGAGGGTCTCACTGATGTCGCTCATTGGTCATCCCTTCTCAGGAGCCCGACCATAACCATGTGCGCAGGTGAGCGCGATGGGATTCAGGCGACGAATTTGTCCGGAGTGTGCAAGCGGCCCAAAGTGATCGACGCGTGGGCGGGCACGTGATCGGGGGTCAACAGCGAGACCACGATCATGCTGAGGAAGGCCAGCGGCGCCGTCCAGGCTGCGGGTTGTGCGAGCAGGGTGTGCATCAGGCCGCTCGTCGGGATGAAGAGCGCAGCGGCGACGCAGGTCAGTGAACTGATGCCGCCGATGAGCAGCCCCGCTATCGCTCCTGCCGTCGACAGTCGCTTCCACCAGATGCCGAGCACGAGCAGCGGGCAGAAGGTCGAGGCGGCCACAGCGAAGGCCATGACCACCATCTCGGCCAGATGGTGCCGCACAACGTAGGGAAGCACGGCCAGGGGCACGATCAGGGCAAGTGCGGCGCCGGTGCGGAAACCCGTGATGGCACCCATGCGCTTCTGCAGCAGGTCCTGCGACATCACACCGGCGATGGAGAGCACAAGCCCGGAAGCAGTGGCCATGAAGGCCGCGAAGGCACCGGCTGCCACCAGCGCCCCCAGCACCTGGCCGAGCGCCCCGGGGAAGGCCCGCTCGGGCAACATCAGGGCGACGGTGTCCACGTTCCCGTGCGTGAGGAGTTCCGGCGCGTAGTAACGACCGAGCGCACCGATGGCCGGTGGGAAGAGGAAGAAGCCGCCGATAAGCGCGATTGCGAGCAGGGTGGTGCGGCGCGCCGTACGACCGTCCTTGATGGCGTAGAAGCGCACCAGCACATGCGGCAGCCCCATGGTGCCGAGGAAGGTCGCGGTCACCACCGCCACATTGGCGTAGAGCGGATAGGCGTGGCCGGTGGAGGCGGTGAGGGGTTCGCTCCAGGCCGCGGTTGAGAGTCGCGGATGGCCCGCATCAGACCAAGCCCAGGCCACGAGCACGGTGGGGATCGCGATGGCGACCAGTTTGATCCAGTACTGGAAGGTCTGCACCAGTGAGATCGAGCGGGTACCACCACCGGCGACGGTAAGGCCCACCACCAGCGCCACGATCAGGCCACCGGATGCGGTGCTGGCGCCGGTCATGAGATGCAGCGTCAGGCCGGCAGCCTGCATCTGGGGCAGCAGGTACAGCCAGCCTATGAGCACCACCAAGGCGCTTGAGAGGCGGCGAACCGCACGGGATTCCATGCGCGTCTCTGCGAAGTCGGGGAGGGTGTAGGCGCCTGATCTCCGCAGGGGCGCCGCAACGAACAGCAGCAACACCAGAAAGCCGGCGGTGAAGCCCACGGGGTACCAGAGCATGTCGATGCCGTAGAGCATGACCAGGCCGGCGATGCCGAGGAAGGAGGCGGCGGACAGGTATTCGCCGCTCATGGCGGAAGCGTTGGCGAAGGTGCTGGCGGACTTGGAGGCAACGAAGAAATCCGAGGTGGCGCGCGAGAAGTGCAGACCGTAG
>JAJXSV010000317.1 GCA_021784375.1 Actinomycetes bacterium
CCCCGTAGCGGGTCGCCTGCCTGGTCACATGAACGTGCTGCTGGCCGAGGCCAAGGTGCCGTACGACATCGTGCTCGAGATGGACGAGATCAACGAGGACTTCCCGGAGACTGACGTCGTGCTCGTCATCGGCGCCAACGACACCGTGAACCCGGCCGCCTATGACGACCCGTCATCGCCCATCGCGGGCATGCCGGTGCTCGAAGTGTGGAAGGCGCACGAGGTCATCGTCTTCAAGCGCTCAATGGCCACGGGCTACGCCGGCGTGCAGAACCCGTTGTTCTTCAAGGAGAACTCCATGATGCTGTTCGGCGATGCCAAGGAGCGCGTCGACGACATCGTGCGCGCACTTGGCTGACCCGGATCCGATCGCATCGGCCCCCTCGCCCCTCCACGGTGGCGCAAGGGGGCCGACTTGCATCCGGGCGTTGATGCGGTGATGCGCCCGGCGCGCACGTTCCCTGCGTTGCTGCCGGCTCCTGCGCGAGCGTCTAGCGTTCCGACAGGTGGAAGGAGCGCGACGTGGCGTACGACGAGAAGCTGGCGGAGCGAGTGCGGAAGCTCGTGGAGGGCCTCGACGCGGAGACGCGCGAGCAGAAGATGTTCGGCGGCATCGCGTGGATGTTGCGGGGGAATCTGCTCGTCGGGGTCGTCGGTGATGCGTTGATGCTTCGCGTCGACCCCGAGGTCGGGAAGCAGGCGCTCGGTACACCACATGTGCGCCCCTTCGACTTGAGCGGACGTCCCATGAACGGCTTCCTGCTGGTTGCCCCAGAAGGCTGCCGAGGCCCCGCCCTGAAGCGAAGGTTCGCCACTGCGTTCGAGTTCGTGGGCATGCTCCCGCCCAAGCGAGCGTAGGCGGCGGGAATCGTCGGCCCTGGCCCCGGCGTTCCAGCAGCGGCAAGTGCAACCCGGCCCTGCCAGCCCCGAATCGTAGGTGGAGCGTCCATGATGGAGTTGGCCATCCAGAGCATCCTCGTCCGACGAGATATGGCGGCCCCGCCCAGTGCGGTGTGGCATGCCTTCACGTCCGCCGACGCGCTCGCCGCCTGGTACCACCCGGTCGGCTTCTCGACGCCGCGCGAAAGCGTGACCTCGGATGCACGTGTCGGAGGCCGCTGGTCGGCCAGCGTGGTCGTGCCCATGGACGGGAGCGCCCACCACTTCTTCGGGCGCTACCGCGTGGTCGAGCAACCGAGCGTGCTCGAGTACTCGATGTACTACGCGGCGGGGGATGACCTGGCCTCAGCCACGGAGAGCGGGCCCAGCCACACCGTGATCGTCGTCATCGAGGCGCTGGGTGCGGGCTCCCGCGTCACCCTGCTGGAGTACGGGTTGCTTCCCGCGGGCGAAGCCGTGAATGCCCAGGCCGGCATGGAGAGCTACTTCGACAGCCTCGCCGAGTTCCTGTCCTGCTCCGACGACTGACCACTCCCCGAAGCCACCGTTTCACCTCCTGCACCCCCGAACAGACGGCGTATCTCCGCGCTGACGCCGGTTGGCGGCGTTCGGCGAGGGGAGTCAGCGGCCGGGAGTGCCCATGGACTTCTTGAGCTGATCGCTGAGGCGCTGGGCTGCGGCGACGACTGCAGCGGCATGCAGGCGACCGGGCTGCCGGGTGAGCCGCTCGATCGGTCCTGAGATGGACACAGCGGCCACCACTCGGCCCGAGGGTGTGCGCACCGGGGCCGAGACAGAGGCGACACCCGCCTCCCGCTCGCCGACGCTCTGCGCCCAGCCGCGACGACGCACCTGTGACAACCCGGTGGCAGTGAAGGCTGCGCGCTGCAAGCCGCGGTGCATGCGATCGGGTTCCTCCCAGGCCAGCAGCACCTGCGCCGCCGATCCGGCGGCCATGGTGAGCACGCTGCCCACCGGTACCGAATCGCGCAGGCCGGTCATGCGTTCTGCCGCCGCGACGCACATGCGCTGGTCACCCTGACGCCGGTAGAGCTGCGCGCTCTCGCCGGTGGCGTCGCGCAAGGCGAACAGGATGGGAGTGGCGGACACGAGCAGCCGGTCCTCGCCGGCGGCGGCGGCCAACTCGGGGATGCGTCCACCGAGCACGAAGCGCCCGTTGAGGTCCCGCGCCACCAGGCGGTGGTGCTCCAACGCGCAGGCCAGGCGGTGCGCCGTCGGCCGGGTCAGCCCGGTCGCCTGCACCAGCCCCGCAAGCGTCTGCGGGCCGGCCTCCAGGGCGTTGAGCACCATGGCTGCCTTGTCGAGAACCCCTACACCGCTGTTGTCCATATGCTGATATTGCCATCTCAACATGCGAAACGGCAAACTTGGAGGGCCAAGTTAGGCGCACATTATGTGTGCTGTCGCAGCGCACCGCCCTCCAAGCGGCGGCTGCAGGGCCGGGATGCCGATCCAAGTCTGGCCATCCCGTGGCGTCGAAGGGAAGGTCCGCATGGGACGAACACTTGCCGAGAAGGTGTGGAGCGACCACGTCGTGGCCCGCGCCGAAGGCGAACCCGATCTGCTGTTCATCGACCTGCACCTCGTGCACGAGGTGACGAGTCCGCAGGCCTTCGACGGCCTGCGCACCGCCGGTCGCAAGGTCCGTCGCCCGGATCTCACCCTCATCACCGAGGACCACAACATCCCGACGACGGACATCGACAAGCCGATCGCCGATCCGATCTCGGCCGAGCAGGTCCGCGTGGTGCGCAGGAATGCGGAGGAGTTCGGCATCCGCATCTTCTCGATGGGGGATCACGAGAACGGCATCGTCCACGTCGTGGGCCCGCAGCTGGGTCTCACCCAGCCGGGGATGACGGTCGTCTGTGGCGACTCGCACACGTCGACACACGGTGCCTTCGGAGCCCTCGCATTCGGCATCGGCACCTCCGAGGTGGAGCACGTGCTCGCCACCCAGACCCTGCCCCTCAAGCCCTTCAAGACCATGGCCATCAACGTCGAGGGCAAGCCCAATCCGGATGTCACGGCCAAGGACATCGTGCTCGCGATCATCGCGAAGATCGGCACCGGCGGTGGCCAGGGGTACGTGCTCGAGTTCCGGGGTGAGGCCATCCGCAACCTCTCCATGGAGGGCCGCATGACCGTTTGCAACATGTCCATCGAGGCTGGTGCGCGCGCCGGCATGATCGCCCCCGACCAGACGACCTTCGAATACCTCAAGGGCCGCCCACACGCGCCCGCGGGCGCCGATTGGGACGCAGCCGTGGCCTACTGGGAGACGCTCGTCACCGACGCCGACGCGCGGTTCGACGCCGAGGTCACGATCGACGCCACGACGCTGGCCCCGTTCGTCACCTGGGGCACCAATCCCGGTCAGGGCCTGCCGCTCTCCGCGAGTGTGCCCTCGCCCGCCGATGCGAAGGATGACGTCGAGAAGGCGGCCATCGAGCATGCGCTGGAGTACATGGGGCTCACGGCCGGGATGCCGCTGCGCGACATCGCCGTGGACACCGTCTTCGTCGGCTCCTGCACCAATGGGCGCATCGAGGACCTGCGCGCGGCCGCGGGTGT
>JAJXSV010000318.1 GCA_021784375.1 Actinomycetes bacterium
CGCCTAGTCCACTGGATTGAGCCAGTCGCGGCTGGGGCCCGCCCCCTCGGCCTTGGAGGTGAAGATCTCCACCACATCGCCGTTGTTGAGCGTGGATTCCAGGGGAACCAACTTGCCGTTGACCCGAGCTCCCACGCAGCGGTGACCGACGTCGGTGTGGACCGAGTAGGCGAAATCGACGGGTGTCGAGCCGGTGGGCAGGGCGATGACTGCGCCCTTGGGGGTGAAGACGTACACCTCCTGTCCGGCCAGATCGAAACGCAGTGAGTCGAGGAATTCATCGGGATCCTCGGTTTCGCGCTGCCATTCCAACAACTGCCGCAACCAGGCAAAATCATCCGGTGCGGTCTTGGACGACTCCTTGTAGCGCCAGTGTGCAGCGATGCCGTACTCCGCCTGACGGTGCATCTCGTGGGTGCGGATCTGCACCTCCACGGGCTTGCCCTGCGGACCCATGACGGTGGTGTGCAACGACTGGTACATGGTGAACTTGGGCATGGCGATGTAGTCCTTGAAGCGCCCGGGCAACGGACTCCAGCGGGCGTGCACAATGCCGAGCACCGCGTAGCAGTCACGAACCGACTCCACCAGCACGCGCACGCCAACCAGGTCGTAGATGTCATCGAGGTCGCGGCCGCGCACGATCATCTTCTGGTACACGCTGTAGTAATGCTTGGGGCGACCGGTGACGGTGGCCCCGATATGTGCCGCAGCCAGGTCACCCTGGATCTCCTCCACCACCGCCTGCAGTTGGCTTTGACGTTCCGGAGCGCGCTCGCTCACCAACCGCACGATCTCGTCGTAGCGCTTGGGATTGAGGTACTGGAAGGAGAGGTCCTCAAGTTCGAACTTGATGGTGTTCATGCCCAGGCGATGGGCCAACGGTGCGAAAATCTCCAGCGTTTCCTTGGCCTTCGACTCCTGCTTGGCGGGCGGCATAGCGGCCAGGGTGCGCATATTGTGCAGACGATCTGCCAACTTGATGACCAGCACGCGGATGTCGCGGGCCATGGCCACCACCATCTTGCGCACCGTCTCTGCAGCCGTCGAGGAGCCGTACTTCACCTTGTCCAGCTTGGTGACACCGTCGACGAGTGCGCTGACCTCTTCTCCGAAATCGGCGGTGAGTTCTTCCAGCGAGTAGCTGGTGTCCTCGACGGTGTCATGGAGGAGCGCGGCGACGATGGTCGGGGAGGTCATGCCGAGATCGGCCAGGATCTGGGCCACCGCCACCGGGTGCGTGATGTACGGGTCACCGCTGCGACGGGCTTGTCCACGATGATGGAGTTCTGCCACTGCGAAGGCCCGGCGGATGACGGCATCATCGGTCCGAGGATGGAAATTGCGGACAGAGGCGATGAGGGCATCGACTTGCGCCGCCAGGTCGTATTCCACCTGTGCAGCGCCGATAACCGGGTGCCCCGACATGGCGAGAGTATAGGTCGCGGCGGTTGCGACCCTGTTGCGCGCAGCCGACAGCGACGGAGTCAGTCGACGACGATGAGTGAATGCGCCGGATGCGCGAGCTTGCTGCGCCCCTTGAGGAAAGCCAGTTCCAGCACATAGGTGGAAGCCAGCACCGTGGCCCCGGCAGCCGCGATCAGACGTTCCGCTGCGGCGGCCGTTCCGCCGGTGGCGAGCACATCATCGACGATCAGCACGCGAGCATCGGCATCGAGTGCGTCCACGTGCATCTGCAGTTCATTGATGCCGTACTCGAGTTCATAGGACTCCGAGAAGGTGTCATGCGGCAACTTCCCCGGCTTGCGCAACGGTATGAAGCCCGCGTCCAGAATCATCGCCACCGGCGCACCCAGAATGAAGCCCCGAGCCTCCATGGCCACAACGTGCGTGATGTCGGAGTCCAGAAAGGGTTCCGCCAGGCTCTCGACCAGGTCGAACAGCGCCTCGGCATCAGCCAGCGCCGGTGTGATGTCCTTGAACATCACACCCGGTGTCGGCCAATCCGGAATGGTCCGGATGAGTTCGCCGGTGCGCTGCAGCATCAGCGCTTGCGCTTCGGCTGACGGCGCGGTTGCACGCGAGGACCCGTAGCCTTCACGTGGGCGCCGGTGGCCACAGGAGTAGCGGCCGTGCCGACGGCAACCTCGGTCTGGTCGCCGCCGCGCTGCGCGACGCGCTTGGCCACGGCCTTCATGGCCGGTTCTGTTTCCTTGAGCTGCGCGAGTACCGGAGTGGCCACGAAGATCGAGGAATAGGTGCCGGCGATCATGCCGATGAAGAGTGCGAGCGCCAGATCCTTGAGCGTGCCCGCGCCCAGCAGGCCGGCACCGATCACCAGGATGGCAGCGACCGGGAGGATGGCCACCAGTGAGGTGTTGATGGAACGCACCACGGTCTGGTTCAGCGCCAGGTTGGCCGCGGCCGAGTAGGTGCGGCGCGACTGCCCGGCGATACCGCGCGTGTTCTCCTTGACCTTGTCGAACACCACAACCGTGTCGTACAAGGAGTAACCGAGGATGGTGAGCACGCCGATGACGGTGGCCGGCGTGACCTCGAAGCCCACCAAGGCGTAGACGCCGATGGTGATCACCAGGTCATGAGCCAGGGCCACCATGGCGCCGACGGCCATCTTCCACTCGAAGTACAGGGCCAGGAAGACGATGACGAGCAGAAGGAATACGAGCAAGCCCTGCAGCGCCTTGCTGGTGATGTCGCCGCCCCAGGTGGGACCAACCAACTGCACCTTGACTTCGCTGGAATTCACATGGAAGGCCGCCGCCAGGGCGTTGGCCACCTTCTGCGAGGTGGGCTCGTCGATGGCGCCGGTTTGGACGCGCACCTGGCTGCCGCCGATCAGCGTGACGATGGCATCGCTCTGCCCCACGGAGGCAGCAGCGGAACGGGCCGTCTCCACCGATACGGAGGGCGCCTTGAGCTGGAACTCGGCGCCGCCCTTGAACTCGATGCCCTCGTTCAGGCCACGGAAGCCCAGGCCGGCGACTGCCAGCAGCAGGATGACCGCGGAAATGGAGTACCAGATCTTGCGCTTGCCCACGAAATCGTAGGAGACGTGACCGTGGTAGAGATTCGCACCGATGTTTCCAAGACGCGACATGACTACGCACCCATTCCTTCTGCGCTGACCACGCCGAGGCTCGCGGGGTTTACCCCGGAGAGTTTGTTGCCGTTGGAGAAGAACCTGGACTTGGCAAGTTCACCGACCAGCGGGCGGGTGAACATGAAGGCCACCGCCACGTCGATCATGGTGGTGAGGCCGAGAGTGAAGGCGAAGCCGCGCACGCTGCCGATGGAGATGAAGTAGAGCACGGCAGCGGCCAGGCCGGTGACGAAGTCCGCGGCCAGGATGGTGCGACGGGCACGCACCCAGCCCGCGTCCACGGCGGCGCGCAGGCTGCGTCCGTCGCGGATCTCATCGCGGATGCGTTCGAAGTACACGATGAACGAGTCGGCGGTGATGCCGATGGCCACGATGGCGCCGGTGACA
>JAJXSV010000319.1 GCA_021784375.1 Actinomycetes bacterium
TGCTCATCATCTTCACCGTGTTCCCGATCTGGATCGTGTTCACCTCGGCCTTCGAGACCACCGGCACACTCGTCACGACCTCCGTGTTCCCGACCAAGCCGGGCTGGTCGAACTTCACGCTGCTCTTCAACTCGCCGGACATCCCCTTCGGGGCCTGGATCCGCAACACCATGATCGTGGCATCGCTCAATGCCATCATCTCGGTGCTCATCGGAGCGGCGGCGGCATACGCGTTCAGTCGCTTGAAGTTCAAGGGCCGCAAGGTCGGCATTCAGGCCCTGCTGCTGATTCAGGTCTTTCCCACCTTCCTCGCTCTCGCTGCCATTTACGTCATCATGGGCGAGATCTACAAGGTCTTCCCGGCCTTCGGCCTGGGTTCGCTGGGTGGCCTGCTGCTCGTCTATCTCGGTGGGTCCATGGGCATCAACGCCTGGTTGCTCAAGGGGTTCATTGACACCATCCCTGCCGAGCTCGACGAATCGGCCCGCGTTGACGGCGCCACTCCGATGCAGGTGTACTGGCTGATCTTCTTCCCGCTCTCCGCCCCTGTGCTTGCAGTGGTCGCCCTGCTTTCATTCATCGGCTCCTTCAACGAGTTCATAATGGCCAGCGTCTTCCTCACCGATCCGCAGTCCCGCACCATCGCCGTGGGCCTGCAGCAATTCGTAGGCGGCCAGTTCAACCAGAACTGGGGCCCCTTTGCGGCCGGCTCGCTCATTGCCTCCGTGCCCTTGGTCATCCTCTTCCTCTCGCTGCAGAAGTTCATCGTGGGTGGCCTCACTGCGGGTTCCGTCAAGGGCTGATGAACCCCGGCAGCCAACTCCATCACGACGGGTCCGGGCTCTATGTCTCGAATTCGGCGCCAGCACTTGGCGATCTGGTGGCGGTCCGACTTCGCGTGCCGGCCGAACTCCAACTCGACCTGGTGCAGATCCGATCCCTTGAGGATGCCGAGCCGCGACGCCACGACGCCGTAGTCAGTTCCATGGACGGGATCGACCGCTGGTACACGGCGCAACTGCCGATCCGCAATCCGCTGGCCAGATACCGTTGGTACGTCAGGGGCCCGGAGTTGGGTTGGGGTTGGCTGACGGCTGCCGGCTGGTATCCCCACGACGTACCAGACGCCTTTGACTTCTCCATCGCTGCGGCTCCACCGACGCCCAGTTGGGCGGCCACCGCCGTGGCCTATCAGGTGTTCCCGGATCGCTTCGCGGCTTCGGGTCGGCAGTACACCCTGCCGGAGTGGGCAGTGCCGCGTCCGTGGCACGAACGTCCCGAACCTCGCCGGCGCAACCCCGGATTCGAGTACTTCGGCGGTGACTTGTGGGGCCTGCTCGAACATCTTGATCACCTGCAGGATCTGGGCGTGACGCTGCTGTATCTGACGCCCTTCTATCCGGCCAACACCACACACCGCTACGACGCCACCTCCTTCCAGCACGTGGATCCATTGCTGGGCGGGGACGAGGCGCTGGTCGCGCTGGTGGAGGCCGCGCACGGTCGTGGACTGCGCGTCATGGGCGACCTCACCCTCAATCACTCGGGTCGTCATCATGAATGGTTCCTTCGTGCGCAGGCGGGAGACCCTGGCTTCCGAGACTTCTACATGTTCGATCCGGCGCTGCCGCACGGCTACGAGTGTTGGTGGGGCTTCCCCAGCCTGCCCAAGTTCAACTGGCGCAGCGAGGGATTGCGCGAGCAGATGATCACCGGTGAGACGAGCGTCGTGCGCCGTTGGTTGCGCCCCCCGTATGCACTTGATGGTTGGCGCATCGACGTGGCGAACATGATGGCGCGCAATGGCGACCTGGATCTCAATCGGGAAGTTGCTCGGCTGGTGCGTCGCACCGTTGAGGAGGAGGGGCCCGACAAGTTGCTCATCGCCGAGCACTTCCATGATGCCGGCGACGACCTCGACGGACGATCGTGGCACGGCACCATGAACTACGTGGCCTTCCGGGGTCCCGTCGTCTCCTGGTTGGCAGCTCCGGACAGCGCGCTCGCGATTGACCGGGTCGACGGCAATCAGATGGTGGCGGCGTTGCGCATGGCTGCCGGCCGCATGCCCTGGCGCTCACTCGCCGGCAGTTGGAATCTACTGGGATCGCACGACACGGCCCGCGCGCGCTCGGTTTTCGGTGACAGGCAGACGGCAGCTGCCACGCTGCTCGTGACCTTGCCGGGGACGCCGATGGTGTTCGCCGGTGATGAATTCGGGGCTACTGGCGACTGGGGTGAGGATGGTCGCGTCACCATGCCCTGGGATGACGCGGAAGCCCGGGACATGCGAACCATGGCCGACTACCGGGCCCTGCTCGCTCTGCGTCGCAGCCATAGCGCGCTGGCCGGCGGCGGACTGCGCTGGGTGCACGTTGGGGCCGACCTGGTGTCGTTCCTTCGGGAGACGGTTGACGAGCGCGTGCTGGTCGTAGTGGCGCGCGCGGCAGGAACGTGGAGCGTCGATGTCGGGCGCTTCGGGATCACGGAACTGATCCAGGAATTCGGGCTGCCGGTCGCCCTGCAGGGCGGACGATTGTCCATCGATTGGGCGTCCCCGGGCGCTGGGATTTGGAGTGTGCGATGAAGCATTGGCTGGCACGACTGGCAGTTGTTCCGCTCGCACTGGCACCGATTGCGGTGCCGGCGACGGCCGCCGACACCCCCATCGTCGAGGCCCAGGTCGCGGCGCTGGCCACGGTGATGCCGCGTAGTCCCTTGTCCCAGGATTCCATCTACTTCGTGATGACCGACCGCTATGCCAACGGCGACCCCCGGAACGATCAGGGCTCCACTGCCTTGGCAGGTGGCCTGGCAAGTGGTGGCTTCAAGCCCAGCGATCCGGGCTATTTCCATGGCGGTGACCTCAAGGGCCTGACGCGCAACCTTGATCGCGTGAAGCGCTTGGGCTTCACGGCCATCTGGATCACGCCACCCTTCGTCAATCGCGCCGTGCAAGGCTCCTCGGCCGGTTACCACGGCTACTGGATCCTCGACTTCACGCATATCGACCCGCATTTCGGCACGGAGGCGGATTTCGATGCCTTCGTCGCCAAGGCGCATGCCCTGCAACTCAAGGTGTACGTCGACATCGTCATGAACCACACCGCCGACATCATCGGCTACCGCGACGGCACGGGTTTCGGCGTGCCGGGCAGCAAGCAGCCGTTCGTGCCTGCGGCATGGGCGGACGTGAAGGCGCCGGCCTTCCTGAACGATCTCTCCAACTACCACAACCAGGGCAACGTGGAGAACTGGAGCAGCCCGCAGCAGTACCAGAATGGCGACTTCTACGGACTCGATGACATCAAGACGGAGAACACCGCGGTGGTGGACGGCTTCGCAGACGTCTATTCCGATTGGCTGGTGAACCACGCCGTGGACGGATTCCGGATCGACACCGCCAAGCACGTCGATGACGCCTTCTTCGCGCGCTGGATTCCCAAGCTCATGCAGGGCGTACAG
>JAJXSV010000024.1 GCA_021784375.1 Actinomycetes bacterium
CGATCATCCAGGGCGGCATGGGTGTCGCCGTCTCCGACTGGCACCTCGCACATGCCGTGGCCAGTGCGGGCCAGCTCGGCGTCGTGTCGGGTACAGCCCTGGACGCCGTGATGGCCAGGCGCCTGCAGAACGGCGACCGCGACGGCCACATGCGCCGCGCGCTGGCCGCCTTCCCGTACCCGGCGATCGCGGCTGAGCTGCTTGCGACCTACTTCCTGCCCGAGGGCCGCAAGGGCAAGCCCTACCGGCCGATCCCCAAGACCACCATCGAGCACAACCCCAAGCACGAGATGCTTTCGGTCGCCGCCAACTTCGCCGAGGTCTGGCTGGCCAAGCAGTCCGGCGGCAAGGTGGGCATCAACTTCCTCACCAAGCTGCAGATGGCCACGCCGCCCGCCATGTTCGGCGCCATGCTGGCGAACGTCGACGCCGTCATCATGGGCGCGGGCATCCCACGTGAGATCCCCAAGTTGATGGACGACTTCGCGGCCGGTCGCGTCGGTTCCGTGGGCGTCGACTCGATCATGCCGGATGGCATGCCCACGCCGCGCCTGGCCTTCGACGCCGAGCAGACGTTCGGTGCACGTCCCACGCTGGCCCGGCCGCCGTTCCTCGCCATCGTCACATCGGAGACGCTGGCCGGCTACCTGGCCCGTTCCTCCGAGACCCGCCCGGACGCGTTCGTCGTCGAGCATCACAGCGCCGGCGGACACAATGCTCCGCCCCGGCGCATGCAGCAGACGGAGACCGGCTACGGCCCGCTCGACGAGGTCAACCTGGTGAAGATGGCCGCGGTGGGACTGCCCTTCTGGCTGGCCGGCGGCCGGGCCGCGCCGGACAGCCTCCAGGAGGCGCGGCGCCTGGGCGCTCAGGGCGTCCAGATCGGCTCGCTGTTCGCCATGAGCACGGATTCCGGCCTGCGGGACGACCTGCGCGAGCAGATGCTCGAACAGGCCCGGCACAACGCCCTCGTGGTGCGCACGGATCACCGGGCCTCGCCCACCGGCTTCCCCTTCAAGGTCGTCGAGGTCGCGGGCACTGTGGGCAGCAGGGCCACCTACGAGGCGCGACCCCGCCTGTGCGACCTGTCCTACCTGCGCACACCCAAGATCGACGCCGAGGGCAAGGTGCGCTACATCTGCGCTTCCGAGCCGGATCACAAGTACCTCGACAAGGGTGGAGACGCCGCCGACCTCGTCGATCGCATCTGCCTGTGCAACGGCCTGATGGCGGCCATCGGACTGGGCCAGGAACGGGGCGACGGCTACGTCGAGGCCCCCCTCCTCACCCTGGGTTCCAGTGGTGCCGGGGTGAGCGAGATGCTCGAGCGCTATCCGGATGGATGGTCGGCCGCGGAGCTCATCGCCACGCTCCTGTCGGAGTAGCCACTCGACCCTTGAATTCGCCGCAATTCGGGTAGAGGCTCGGACGGATCCGTCCCGACGCGAACAAGGAGTGCCATGGCCGACAAAGTCGCACCCGTGAACCCACCGACAAGCACCGAAGCCATCCGCAACGTGGTGCTCATAGGTCCGTCGGGTTCGGGGAAGACCACGCTGGTGGAGTCCATGCTCTTCGCCGCGGGCCAACTCACCCGCGTGGGTTCGCTGGCTGAGGGCACCACCGTGAGCGACTACGACGACGCGGAGCGCCGACAACAGCGTTCGGTCAACCTCAGCGTGATGTCGTTCGATCACGAGGGCGTCCGCCTCAACCTCATCGACGTGCCCGGATATGCGGACTTCGCCGGCGAGGTAGGTGCCGGACTGCGCGCGGCTGATGCCGCGCTTTTTGTTGTCACGGCCGATTCCGGGTTCGACGGCAACACCCGCCTGCTCTGGGAGGAGTGCGCGAGGATCGACCTGCCGCGCGCCATCGTCGTGACGAAGATCGATGCCCCTCGGGCATCCACCGCCACGCGTGCCGAGGAGCTCCGGGAGGCACTCGGCGGTGGGGTCGTGACCTTCGAACTCCCGATGGGCGATGACGTGTTCGACCTGCTCACGCAGCAGGTGCACAACCACGCCTCCGGCAAGCACACGGCCCGACCGGCCACCGACGCCGAGAAGGCACGGGCCCAGGAACTGCGCGCCGCCCTCATCGAGGCCATCATCGCCGAAGCGGACGACGAGGCGCTCATGGAGCAGTACCTCTCGGGGGACGAGGTCGACAGTGCATCGGCACGTGCCGATGTCGTCAAGGCGGTCGCACATGCGCGCTTCCACCCGGTCCTGTTCACCACCACCCATCCCGAGGGCTATGGCATCGACGAGGTGCTCGACCTCATCATCAACGGCTTCCCGTCGCCCGTCCTGCACTCGATCCCCGCCGTGCAGTCGGTGACGAGCGGCTCCGCCCTCGCCCTGCACGCGGACCGGAACGGTCCGCTGGTGGCCGAGG
The DNA here is from genome assembly GCA_021784375.1 of Actinomycetes bacterium. Next base: position 2,401 of record JAJXSV010000024.1, read on the forward strand.
TGGTGAAGACCACCTCAGATCCCTACCTCGGCCGCATCTCGCTCGTGCGCGTGTTCAGCGGCGCTCTGCGCGCCGACGACGTCGTCCATGTCTCGGGACACTTCTCCAGTGAGTCCGGCCACGAGGACCACGATGTCGACGAGAAGCTCGGTGCGCTCGCCAGTCCCTTCGGCAAGCTGCTCCGCCCCATGTCGATCGGCATCGCAGGCGACATCGTGGCGGTGGCGCGACTGACCCGTGCGGAGACAGGCGACACGCTCTCATCGAAGGACAAGCCGGTCATCATGCCCGCCTGGACCATGCCGGTCCCGTTGCATCCGATGGCCGTCGTCGCACACGCCAAGCAGGACGAGGACAAGCTGGCCCAGGGCCTGCACCGCTTGATCATCGAGGACCCCAGCGTTCGCATGGAGCGCCCGCTCGAGACCAACCAGACGGTCCTCTGGACCCTCGGAGAGGCACACCTCGACGTGCTCCTCGATCGCCTGAAGACCCGCTTCGGAGTGGCCGTGGACGCCGTCCCCTTCAAGGTGCCCTTGCGCGAGACCCTGCTCGGCACGGCGCCCGGGCACGGCCGCCTGGTGAAGCAGTCCGGCGGTCACGGTCAGTACGCCGTCTGCGACATCACCGTGGAGCCGCTGCCCCGCGGCACTGGTTTCGAGTTCGTGGATGAGGTCGTCGGCGGGTCGGTGCCACGCCAGTACATCCCCTCCGTGGAGAAGGGCGTGCGCGCGCAACTCGAGCGCGGTCTGGCGGCGGGCTACCACGTGGTCGACCTCCGGGTGCGCCTGCAGGACGGCAAGTCGCACAGCGTCGACTCCTCCGACATGGCGTTCCAGCACGCCGGCCAGTTGGCCCTGCAGGACGCTGCGGCCAAGGTGGGCGTGGGGTTGCTGGAGCCGGTCTCCCTGGTGGAGGTCGAGGTGGACGACGCCTATGTGGGTGCGGTGCTCGGCGATATCCCGACGCGTCGGGGTCGGGTCACCGGCACGCAGCCGTCGGGCTCGAGCGGCCGCTCGGTGGTGTCCGCCGAGGTGCCGGATCTCGAACTCGTCACCTACTCCACCGCTCTGCGCTCGTTGTCGCACGGAACCGGTCGCTTCACCCGCACTCCGCACGGCTACGAGACCATGCCGCAGCAGCTGGCGAAGAGCTTCATGATCAAGGATGCAGAGAAGGCGTGACATCCTGAGCACATGACCGACGGACCTCATGCCGAGCGCATCGAGGTCCGTCGTTCGTCGCGGCGCAAGAAGACCATCTCCGTGCATCGCGAGGGCGACGTCCTCGTGGTGAGCGCTCCGCAATGGATGTCGAGGGCCGACGTGGACCGCCACGCCCACGACCTGGTGGAACGCCTTCGTCGTCGTGAACCGGCGCAGGTCAGCGATGTCGAACTGCTCACCCGGACGCTGTGGTTGCGCATGGAGTTCCTCCCCGAGGCACCCGAGCCGACATCCGCGCGCTGGGCTGCGCAGGAGCGGCGATGGGGCTCCTGCTCGTCCGTGGACCGGAGCCTCCGCATCTCCTCCCAACTCCGGCGGGCCCCGCAGTACGTCATCGACGCGGTCATCGTGCACGAGTTGGCTCACCTCCTCCGACCCGACCACGGCTCCGACTTCAAACGCCTCATCGCCCGCTACCCCGAGAACGCGCGAGCAGACGCCTTCCTGGCCGGCATGTCGTTCGCGAAGGGCCTGCCCAATGCCTACTGAGGCCTCGCTGCCGCAGCGCATCGTCATCCACGGGTGCAGCGGATCGGGCAAGAGCACGCTGGCCCGGCAATTGGGGCAGCGCGCAGGACTCCCCGTCATCGAGCTCGATGCCCTGTTCCACCAGCCGGGATGGACCGAGCTTCCCGTCGCGGAGTTCCAGGACCGCGTCACCGCGGCCCTGGCTGCCGCCGAACGGACAACCGGGGGTTGGATCGTGGACGGCAACTACGACAGCGCCCTCGATGGGCTGGTGCGGCGGCGTGCCACGTTGGTGCTGTGGTTCGACCTGCCACGCGTGCGCGTCATGGCCCGCATGGTCCGGCGCACCCTGACCCGAACGCTCACCCACGCGGAGCTGTGGAACGGGAATCGCGAGCGGTGGCGCGACGTCCTCGCCTGGGATCCGAAGCGTTCGATCATCCGCTGGGCCTGGACGCGTCATCACGTGTACCGCGATCGTCTGCGATCCGCATCCCTTGACCACCCGCGTGACCAACGCTGGATCCGCATCGGGAACCAGCGTGATGTGGGGCGCGTACTCTCGGAGTTCCCATGCTGACCCGTCTCGCACCCACCCCGAGTGGCTTCCTGCACGAGGGCAACCTCGTGAACTTCCTGCTGGTGCAACGGCTCGCGCGTGAGGTGGGGGCCGATATCGCCTTACGCATCGACGACATGGATGTGTTCCGCATGCGGACCGAATACGTCGACGACGTGTTCCGCTGCCTGCGCTGGCTGGGGATCGAGTGGCAGCAGGGCCCGCAGGACATGGCGGACTACGAGCAGTTGCCCGAGCCCGAAGATCGCGCCGATCACTACTACGACGTCCTCGACGACATGGTGGTGGCAGGACTGCCCGCCTTCGTCTGCAAGTGCTCACGACGCGACCTCGGGCGCAACCTGCGGTGCGAGCAGGGCTGTGCAGCGAAGCGCCTCGAACTCGTCGCACGGCGGACCGCGGTGCGGGTCCGCATCCCCGACACCGAGGTTGCGCTCGCGCGTGCGTTCGGCGACGTGACGATGTGGCGGCGGGAGGACCTCCCCGCCTACCAACTGGCCTCCCTCGTCGACGATCACGAGATGGCCGTGACGCACATCGTACGCGGTGCGGATCTTCGCGATTCGACGGCGTTGCAGTTGTGGCTTGCTCGCTTCCTGCCCGATTCGCCGTTCCTGCGCGCTGACATCCGTCATCACGAACTTGTGGCAGGGGAGGACGGCGCGAAGCTCTCGAAGTCGCAGGGCACGGAACGCCTGGAGCTCACACCGGGATTGCGCAGCCGCCTCGATGCGCTCGTGGCCTCGACGGTGCTGGGGTCAGCGCAGGAACAGCTGGTTGAGGCGGCGCGTGGTGAAGGCCAGGCCGACGACGCAGAAGCAGGCGAAGTAGGCGACGTGCCAGAACAGGGCCTGGTCGAGCTGCCCGTACATGAGCCCGCGCAGCATGGCGATCGCCTGCCATAGGGGCAGCGCGTGGATCACCTGCTGCAGGGCCCACGGGAATCCATCGAGCGGGAAGAACGCGCCCGAGAAGAGGAACATGGGCAGGAGCAGGAAGTTCACCCAGTTCAGTTGCTGCATGGACTCCATGTACGACGTGATCGCCATGCCCACGGACGCGAATCCGAAGGCCACCACCGCGGCTGCAGGGATGGCGAGGATCGCCCACGCGCTCGGCACCAGGTGCAGCGGCGTCACGATGCTCATGAAGCCCACCGCGTAACAGGCCCCGCGGAGCGTCGCCCAGCCGATCTCCCCGGCCGCGGTGTCGAGCGCACCGAGCGACGTCGCCATCACCGCGTTGTAGAACTTGCCGAAGTGCATCTTGAAGAACACGTTCCACGTGGAGTCCGCCAGCGCACCGTTCATGGCACTGGTGGCCAGGAGTGCAGGGGCGATGTAGGTGGCGTAGGACATCTGCTGCCCACCGGCGTCGGCCACACGGCCCACGAAGTTGCCGAGCCCGAAGCCGAAGGCCAACAGATAGAACACGGGCTCAACGAAACCGGAGAAGAACACCAGCGCGTTCGACGTGCGAAGGGCAAACAGATTGCGCTCGATGAGGGCCCACGGCCGACCCGAGTAGACGTCGGCGCCCCATCGCCCGGAGCGTCGCTCCGCAATCTCGATGGCCGAGGTGAAGAGGGCATTGGTGATCATGCGCTGAGCCGGCGTTCGAATTGACGGTGAGCGAGCAGGATCCCGGCCAGCCCGAGACAGCAGAGGAATGCGACGTGTACCCAGAAGAGCGGGGCTGCCACGCCTTTGCCGAAGGACAGCGCGCGACCCATCTCGGTCGCGTGCCACAGCGGGGACGCCCAGCCGACCCAACGCACAGTCATGGGCAACGAGTCCAGCGGGTAGAAGGTTCCGGAGAACAGGAACATCGGCGTGACGATGAAGCGACCCACGATGGAGAAGAAGCCGTCCTCGTTCTTCACCTTCGATGCCGCCCACAGCATCGGCGCCGCGAACGCCAACCCCGCGAAGACGGCGCAGGCGATCAGGGGAAGTGCGCTCGTCCAGGGCACGGCACCGAACGCGAAGAGCACCAGCCAGTAGGTCAGGGCGGTGAAGACCACACGGATCGCAGCCGCAAGGAGTACGCCGTTGGCGATCTGCCGGGCCGTCATCGAGGTGGCGTGCATGGCGAAGAAGAGCTTCTCCCACACGAAGCCCGCCAGCGTCGGCATGGTGACCTCGTCCTGACCACCCTGGATGGCCGCTGAGGCGAGCAGGGCCGGGGCAAGGAACGCGAGGTAGGGCACGCCACCCATGCCGTGCCCGCCACTGTGCTTGTCCACCAGCGAACCGACGCCGACGCCGATCGACGCAAGGTAGAGCACCGGGCTGCCCAAGCCGTAGGCAACGATGGCCCGCTTCCACTTCCACATGTTGCGCAGGCGGTACTCCGCGACGTGACGGGCCCTCGACTTCGTCATTCGTCCACCAGGCTGCGGCCGGTGAGGCGGAGGAACACGTCCTCGAGGGAGCTTCGCCGCACGAGTGAGGTCAAGGGGTCGAAGCCCCTGGCGAGGATCTCGCCCAGCGCCAGTTCACCGCTGTCCGAGTAGATGAGGATGCGATCGGGGAGGACCTCCTGGCGTTCCCCGATGTCCGCGATGGCAGCCCCCACCTCGACGTTGCGCGCCGAGCCGAAGCGCACCTCGAGTACTTCGCGGGTCGAGTGCTGGCGGATGAGCTCATGGGGCGAGCCCTCCGCCATGATGCGGCCGCGGTCCATCACGATGAGCCGTTCACACAACTGCTCGGCCTCGTCCATGAAGTGCGTGGTCGTCACGAGCGTCACACCCTGTTCGCGCAGGCGGAACAGCCGGTCCCACAGGATGTGTCGGGCCTGCGGATCGAGGCCCGTGGTGGGCTCGTCGAGGAGCAGGATCTCGGGCTCGTTCACCAGCGCGCGGGCGATGGTGAGCCGGCGTTTCATGCCACCGCTGAGTGCGTTGACCTTGGCGTCGCGCTTCTCCTCGAGCTGGGCGAAGGCCAGCAACTCGTCCACCTTGGGTTTGAGGAACGCGCGCGACAGGCCGAAGTAGCGGCCGTACACGTACAGGTTCTCGGCGCAGGTGAGCTCGGTGTCGAGGTTGCCCTCCTGCGGTACGACACCGAGGTGGGCGCGGATCTCCGGACCGTTCCGGTTCGGATCCTTGCCCAGGATCTCCAACTCACCCGAGGTCCGCCGTGTGGTGGAGGCGATCATGCGCATCGTCGTCGACTTGCCAGCGCCATTCGGGCCGAGTAGCCCGAAGGACTCGCCGCGGCGCACCTCGAAGTCGATCCCGTCGACGGCATTCATGCTGCCATACGCCTTGGTGAGGTTGCGGGCCCTGATCATGTCGCCTAGCAAACCACAAGGGTGCCGCCAGGACGGCGGCCCATGTTCGTCGACGGCGACCACGCGAGGCGAGGGATCAGCCCCAGCGTGTGAGGATCTCCTCGCGGTCGAACACGCGGCGAGCAGCCCACAGCGTCACCACGTCGATGGCCAGCACCACCACGCTCATGCCCAGCAGGACGCCCATGTCGAGGGCCAGCGAGCCGAGCTGTGCGGCCACGTAGAGGCCGGACACGGGAAGCACCACCAGGCCGGCGATCTGCTGCGCGGAGCGCACGTCGGACACGCGCGCGGAGACCAGGATGTCGAGGTTCACCGTCATGAGTGCGGCCGCCGGCATGAGGATCAGCAGCTGCACCCAGGTGACCGCCTGCGGGAAGTAGCCATGTCCCAGGATCGGAGCAGCCTCGCGGTTGGCCAGCACCATGAACACCGCGGCCGCGGTCCACACTGCCACCAGGGTGGGGACGACGGCTGCGATCATCTTGCCGACGAGCACGCTGCCCACGCTCACCGGCGTCGCCAGCATGGGTTCGAGGCTGCGTTCCACCTTCTCACCGATGAGCGCATAGGACGCGATAGCGGTGGGCAACGAGGACACGGCGATCATGAAGAAGAAGAGGAAGGAGCGGAGCAGTTCCTCCACCGCCGCGGGGGTCAGGTCCGGACGTTGCGTGACCACGAGGCGGACGACGAGGGGGAGACTGGCCGCCGAGAGCAAGGGGAACACGCCCAGGCCGTAGCGGATGCCCTTGCGCTGCCAAGCGGCGCGCAGGTCCTTGGATGCCACGGTCCAAGCGTCGTCAACGCGCATCGGCGATCGCCTCCAGGTACACGGATTCCAACGTGGGCCGCTCGGGTGCCACCTGCGTGATCCGGCCCCCCGCGTCGACGAGCGCCGCCACCAGGTCCGGGACGGCGGCCCCTACACGCAGGTGCACGAGCAGGCCCGTCCCGGTGGCTTCGACCGGTCGGTCGGACAGCGCCTGTGCCGCCGCGCGCACCGCGTCCGTTGAGTCCTCGACGCCGACGCGGATCACTTCGGCGTGCGGCTCGGTGGGGGAGAGCAGCCGCAGCAGTCGCGTGTGCAGGATGCCGATGCGATCGCAGGTGCGCTCCGCCTCCTCCAGCCGGTGCGTGTTCACCACGACGGTGCAGCCGCGGCCGCGAAGTTCGAGGAGCAGTTCGCGCACCTCCAGCGAGGCTGCGGGATCGAGGTTCGCCGTCGGCTCGTCCAACAGCACCAGCCGCGGCTCGTTGATGAGTGCCCGGGCCAGCGCCAGTCGCTGCTTCATCCCCTTGGACAGGGTGGACACCGCTGCATCGGCACGGTCCATCAACGACAGTCGCTCGAGCAGCCCGTCCACTCGCGCGCGGCGATCGCGCACGTGGTGGAGTCGCGCGAAGAAGTCCAGGGTCTGCCGGGGCGAGAGATCGGAGTAGAGCCCGTTCTCCTCCGGCAGGATGCCGAGCGCTGCGCGCACGATGTCGGCCTGCCGCGGATCCGCGACGTCCCGACCGTCGACGAAGGCGGCACCGCTGGTGATGCCGATGAGGCCGGCGATCATGAGCATGGTCGTGGTCTTGCCGGCACCGTTGGGCCCCAGCAGGCCGAACACCTCGCCATCGGGGATGGTGAGCGTGAGGTCGTCGACCGCCAGCAATGATCCGAAGCGGCGAGTCAGGCCCTGGGTCTCGATCACGCGCCACCTCCCGCCGGGAGCCTACGGACAATGCAGAGGGCCCGCGGAGTGGAGTCCACGGGCCCTGCGTGTCCGAGGGGGGACTTGAACCCCCATCCCCTTGCGAGGACTAGCACCTCAAGCTAGCGCGTCTGCCTATTCCGCCACTCGGACAAGTGGTGCTGGTGCGGGCGGAACCATACCGCGCGGTGACATGGCGCTCCAAATGCCCTGCTCGGCATTTCGGGCCAGAATGGGGCATGACCAATGCCGCATCCATCACCCCCCTGCCCGACGCCGAAGCCGAAGTCGTGCAACTCCTGCAGGACCTCATCCGCATCGACTCCACCAACTTCGGTGATGGATCCGGGCCTGGCGAGGTCGCAGTGGCGGACTACGTGTCCGAGCGCTTGCGCGAAGTGGGGCTGGACGCCCAGCGCTTCAACACCACCAGCGAGAAGCGCGGCGGCGTCCTCCTGCGGGTGCCCGGCCGCGAGCAGGAACGTTCGGGGCTGCTCGTGCATGCGCATCTCGATGTCGTCCCGGCCGTGGGCGATTGGCAGCACGCGCCGTTCGCGGCGGAGATCGCCGATGGCATGGTGTGGGGTCGCGGCGCGGTCGATATGAAGGACGGCGTCGCCACCATCCTCGCCTGCCTGCGCTCCTGGGCGCGCAATGGCGTGCAACCCGAGCGTGACATGACCTTCCTGTTCATCCCCGACGAGGAGGCCGGTGGCCTCCACGGCTCACACTGGGTCACGGAGCACCACCCGGAATGGTTCCAGGGGCTCACGGAGTGCGTCGGCGAGGTCGGGGGCTTCTCCTTCGAGGTCTCGCCCGGCAAGCGGCTCTACCTCATCGAGACGGCCGAGAAGGGGATGCGCTGGCTGAAGCTGCGCGCCAAGGGTCGGGCGGGGCACGGCTCCATGCTCAACGACAACAATGCGGTCACCGCGCTCGCCGAGGTACTGGCGCGCATCGGCCGCCACCCTTGGCCGGTCCGGGTCACGGAGACCAACAAGCACTTCCTCTACGAACTCTCGAATGCCATCGGTGAGGACGTCGATCCCAACAACCAGGAGCAGTTGCTGCGAGTCCTGGGGCCGTTGGCCGGACTCGTCGGTGCGACCTTCGCCAACAGCGCCCAACCGACCATGCTCAACGCCGGCTACAAGATGAACGTCATCCCCGAAAGTGCGGATGCCAGTGTCGACGGTCGCGTGCTGCCCGGATTCGAAGACGAGTTCGATCGCACCATGGAGGAGCTGCTTGCCGGCCAGGCCGAGGTCGTGGAGGTGTTCAGCGACATTGCCATGGAGACCACCTTCGACGGGGCGACCGTCGACGCCATGGCCGCGGCCATCCGCGCCGAGGACCCGGAGGCGATCGCGGTGCCCTACCTGATGAGTGGTGGCACCGATGCCAAGTCCTTCAGCAAGCTGGGGATGCGTGCCTTCGGGTTCATCCCGCTGCAGCTGCCAGCCGACCTGGAGTTCTCCAAGCTCTTCCACGGCGTTGACGAACGCGTCCCAGTGGACGGCCTCACATTCGGCACCCGCGTGATGGATCGCTTCCTACGCTCCTGCTGACGGATCAGGCGTGGTACTCGCGTCGGGCCGGATCCGGGTAGTGGCGGACCGGCTCGGACACATCGTCCAGTGCCATGGTGATCTCCTCGGGCAGTTCGAGGTCGACGTTGGCGATGGCGGCGCGCAGTTGGCCCACCGTGCGCGGCCCGAGCAGGGAGCCGGTGGTGCCGAGGCGACCACGCATCCAGGCCAGTGAGACGTCGATGGCGGCCAGGCCCAGGCCGGATGCGGCGGTGACCACCGCTTCCACGACCCGGCGCGATTCCGAGGACAGGTGCTCCTGCACCCACCGGCCCCACACCGGTGAGGCGCCGCGGGAGTCCGCAGGAACCCCCGTGCGGTACTTGCCGGTGAGCACACCCCGGCCGAGGGGCGACCACGGGACCACACCGACGCCGAGGCGCAGGGCTGCGTCCAGGTGTTCGCGCTCGATCCCGCGCTGCACGAGCGAGTACTCCATGCTCGACGCCACGAGGGGGATCGAGGTGCCAGCCAGGGCGGCGATATGCGCCAACTGCCATCCGCTGTAGTTGCCGACGCCGACGTACCGCGTGCGGCCGCTGCGCACCGCGATGTCCATGGTGAGGAGGACCTCCTCCACGGGCGTCAGCGGGTCCCAGCGGTCGACGAACCAGACGTCGACGTACTCCACGTCGAGCGTCGCCAGCGAGGCATCGAGTGACGAGAGCAGCGAACTCCGCGAGGCATCGACGGGACGCTCGCTGTTCGGACGACGGCCGGCGTGCGAGGCCAGGACCAGCGTGTCGCGGTCGGCCTGCTTGATGGCCTGGGCCACGATCGACTCGGCGCGGCCCTCGCCGAAGAACGGCGCCGTGTCGATGTAGTTGCCACCAGCGGCGAGGAACACCTCAACGAGCTCACGGGCCTCGTGCACGTCGGTCTCGCGACCCCACGTCATGGTGCCCAGTCCATGCGGTGAGACGAGGAGGCCGGAACGGCCGAGCGTGCGGTTCATGAACACACCGTAAATGCTTCGACGCTGCGGCCGGCGGAGGCTCGCGATGGGCGGCCCCTGCAGGCCCTTCCCGTAGCCTTGACCCGCCCAACAGAGGAGTGCGGATGTCCTGGTTACACGCGGTCGTATACGGAGTGCTGCAAGGCTTCTCCGAGTACCTGCCCATCTCATCGACGGCCCACCTGCTCATCGCGGGTCGGCTCACGGGCTGGGGCGACCCCTCGGCCGCCTTCACCGCGGTCATCCAGATCGGCACCATCCTGGCGGTGCTGGTCTACTTCCGGCGCGACCTCGTCGAACTGCTCAAGGGCCTCCTCAAGACCATCCGCGAGCGCAACCTCGACGATGCCGACGGGCGCATGGCCTGGCTGCTCGTGATCGGTTCATTCCCCATCATGGTGCTCGGCTACCTGTTCCGGAACGCCATCGAGGGCCCGGCGCGGAACCTCGTCGTGGTCGGCCTCTCGCTCGTACTCGGCGGCGTGCTGCTGCTCGCGGCCGACCTCCTGGGCAAGGGCCACCTGGGTGTCAATCACCTCAACGTGCGCTACGCGCTGATCCTCGGGGTGGGCCAGTCCCTGGCGCTGATCCCCGGCGTCTCGCGATCCGGCGCGACCATCGCGGTAGCCCTGCTGCTCGGGTTCAACCGGGTGGCCGCCACCCGCTTCTCGTTCCTGCTCGCCATACCGGCCGTCGTGGTGTCCGGCCTCTACGAGCTGCGCAAGGTGGCCGACGGCCAGGTCGCCTGGGCGCCCACGATCATCGCCACCGTGCTCTCCTTCGTCGTCGGCTATGCGTTCATCGCCTGGATGCTGAAGTACGTCGCCTCGCACACCTTCAAGTGGTTCGTCTGGTACCGATGGGCCCTGGGCGGTCTGGTGCTCGCGCTCGTCGCGTTCGGCGTGGTCACGGCGTCCTGATGGGCATCGCACTGCTCATCCGCCATGGGCGGAGCACCGCGAATGTCGACGGCATCCTCGCCGGGCGCATGCCGGGCGTGCGGCTGCACCATTCCGGCCATGTGCAGGCCGAGGCACTCGCCAGCGCCTTCCACGGGATCGCCTGCGCCAGCATCCATGTGAGCCCACTCGAGCGCACCCTGGAGACGGCGAGCATCATCTTCGGCGAACAGGCGTTCGACACCGCGGACGAACTGCTCGAATGCGACTACGGCACCTGGTCAGGGCGCAAGATCGCGGAACTGGCGGATGACCCGCTCTGGGAGCTCCTGCACGCGGAGCCCTCCGCCACCCGGTTCCCGGGCGGGGAGTCCATCCCCGAGGTGGCGCATCGCATCATCGACTTCGTCGCCCGCAAGGCGGCGCCGAACGGCCTGCACGTCTTCGTGACCCATGCCGACCCCATCATGATCGCGGTGGGGCATGCGGCCGGGGCGCCGGTCGACGCCTACCAACGCATCGACGTGGAACCATGTTCGCTCAGCGTCCTGCTCGTGAAGGGCGACCGGAGTGGCGTGGTGGCCGTGAACGTGCCGCCCACCGGCGCCGCCGCGACGCTGCAGTCCCTGCAACACTGGGAGCGCACTACGGTGAGCGAGGGAGGCCACGATGACGCGAATCGTCCACCTGTTTGATCCCCCCCAGCGCTTCGTCGCGGGCACCGTGGGCGTGCCGGGGCAGCGGACGTTCTACCTGCAGGCGCAGGATGACCGACGCGTGGTCTCGGTGCTGCTCGAGAAGGAGCAGTTGCGGCTGCTGGCTGATCGCTGCGAGGAGTTGCTCGACGACCTGCTGCGGCGCGGCGTCGAGGGCGTCCCGGCAGTCCCGCCGGGGGACCTCGATCTCGAGCCCCTCGCCCAACCCATCGACGAGGAATTCCGGGTCGGCGCCATGGGCCTGGCCTGGAATCCCGAGCGTGGTCTCATCACCATCGAAGCCCACGCCATCGCCGAGGACGAGGAGGCGGAGACGCCGGACGTCGAGTCCGACCTGGACGAGGGGCCGGATTGCCTGCGCGTGCGCATCACGCCGTTCATGGCGCGGGCCTTCAACGCACGTTCCCAACGCCTGATCAGCGCAGGCCGCCAGCCCTGTCCGTTGTGCCAGTTCCCGATCGACCCGGAGGGTCACATCTGCCCGCGAGCCAACGGCTACCGCCGCTTCGCATGATCGAACTGCTCCGCACGGGCACCATCTCGGTGCTCGGCCGACATCCGCACTCGTCGAACCAGGCCTTCATCGTCGACTGCGGGGGCTCCACCGGGACCCGCGCCATCTACAAGCCGGTGGCGGGGGAGCGCCCGCTCTGGGACTTCCCCCGCGGCGAGCTGGCGCGTCGCGAGGTGGCCGCATACGCCGTTTCCGAGGCCCTGGGCTTCCATCTGGTCCCACCGACCGTGTGGCGGGACGATGCGCCCTTCGGACCGGGTTCGCTGCAGCAGTGGATCGAGGGCGCGAGCATCAGTGACGTGGACATCGTCAGCTATGTCCAACCCGGATGGCGCTCCGTGCTCGATGCCGAGTTGGAAGATGGCACGCCTGTGCAGGTGGTGCACCGCGACTCGGACGAACTGCGTGCGCTCGCCCTCCTGGATGCGGTGCTGAACAACGGCGATCGCAAGGCGGGCCACATCATCCGCGATCCCAGCCAGCGCTTGTGGGCCCTCGACCATGGCGTCACCTTCCATGTCGAGCCGAAGCTGCGGAGCGTCATCTGGGGATTCCGTGGCGAACCCGTGCCCCCAGGGCTCCTGGAGCGGCTCACCGTCGACTGCAGCGCCCTGCCGGAGATCACGACTGCGCTCGATGCCGCCGAGATCGCCGCCCTCGCTGATCGCATGCGCTTGCTGCTCACGACAGGTAGCTACCCCTTCCCAAACGACGAGTGGCCGGCGATTCCCTGGCCGATCTACTGAGGTCCGACCCTCAGCGCACGGTCGATAGGCTTCTGATGTGCACACCTGGCCCGCTGCGAGCATCCCGTCCATTCCCGGCCACGGTGCCCTTCCCTCGGTGTTCAACACCGCCACCCAGCGCATCGAGCAGACGGCGCCGAGCAACGGCGTGGCTCGCCTGTACGTGTGCGGGATCACGCCGTACGACTCCGCGCACATCGGCCATGCGGCCACCTACGTCGCCTTCGACCTGCTGCATCGCGCGTGGTTGGACGCCGGCATCTTCGTGAAGTACGTGCAGAACATCACCGACGTCGATGACCCGCTGCTCGAGCGCGCAGGCAAGACG
>JAJXSV010000320.1 GCA_021784375.1 Actinomycetes bacterium
ACATCGGGGTACTCGTGCGAGGCCATGATGAAGGGCGCCACGCCGAGCGGCTCCGGATCGATGCCAAGCACCAGCTGCGTCATGGTGGCGTTGCCGGCGAGGGCAACCTCGTAGACATCACGCGGGTCCACGCTGCCCTCGGCGCACACCTCGAGCGTGAGCTCGCTGAGGGTGTCCTGCGCGAGTGTGCGCAGTCTCTGTAATGCCTCCGGATCCATCATGGTGGCGCTGATGCGACTGATGACATCGGCACCGAAGGGCTGCTGCTTGTTCAGCATCGACGCCACCGACACCGGCGTGCCGGTGTTGAGGTCGAGCAGCGTGGCCACGACGGTGGTGGTGCCGAGGTCGAAGGCGATGCCGTAGCGCTTGTCGGTGGTGTCGCCGGGCTGTACGTCGATGAGTTCGCGGTCGACGATGACGGCGGTGACCTTGAAGAAGCCTTCGCGCAGGGCCTTGGGAATGACGCGCAGGACCTCCAAGCCGGCGTCCACTTCGATGTCGTCAATGGCCTGGATGATGCGATCGATGTCGGTGCGCTGGTCGGAGAGCGTGGGCTCGTCCAGTTCCAGGTAGCGCTTCTGCACGGCTGGGCGCAGGATCACCTGACGCCCGACACCAACCGTGGCCGCCTTGGGCCTGGTGACGAGCGGCGGCACGTCGATGGAGAGATCGACCTGCGGCTTGATCATGCAAGCCAACCGCCAGCCATCTGCGATCTCGTCAGGCGTGAAGGCGCGGAAGTCCAGGCGAGACGGGGCCACCTCGCCCGAGGTGACACGCACTCGGCACTTCTTGCAGGTGCCATGGCCACCGCAGGTGGAGTCGATGGCGATGCCGTTCCAGGATGCGGCGTCGAACACGGACGGCCCCGCTGGGACGGTTACGGACTTCTCAACCGGATCGACCTTGGGATCGCGATCGAGGACCCGGTACCGCAGGTGTATGCGTCCGCTGCCGTCGTGGAACTGCGGAATCTCGTCGGCTTCGGTTTGGTCGTGGCGGGCTATGACGGACTCCCGATCAGGCGTTGGCGGTAGCGGCCTGCTGTGCGCGGAAGCGCGCGATCCAGGAACCACCCCACGGATCATTGCCGAGCAGCAGGTCAGCGGCGCGTACTGCCGTGACGATGCCCTCGGTGCGTGCGTCCATGACTGCCGAGGTGAGGCCCATGGACATGGCCATGGGCAGGAAGGCGGCATTCGCCACATGACGGTTGGGCAGGCCGAAGGAGACATTGGAGGCGCCGATGGTCATGTTGAGACCGTGCTTCTCCTTGATCAGGTAGATGGTCTCGAACAGCACTTTCGCGGCCACGGGGTCGGCACCCACCGTCATGCACAGCGGGTCGACGACCAGGTTCTCGAGCGGCACACCGTGCTTCTCGCACAGGCGCATCAGCTTCTCGCACATGGCGAGGCGCTCCTGAGGGTCCATGGAGAGGCCGACCTCGTCATTGGTGAGGCCGATGACCGCGGCGTCGTAGTGCTTGATCAGGGGAAGGATCAGGTCGGCGCGCTCGTCCTCGGCGGTGATGGAGTTCACCAGCGCCTTGCCCTGGTACACGGAAAGGCCGGCCTCGAGGGCCTCGATCACCGAGGAATCTAGGCACAGCGGCAAGTCGGTGAGGCCCTGCACCATCTGCACGGCCTGCCTCATCAGCTCCGGCTCATCGGTGAGGGGAACTCCCATGTTGACGTCCAGCACGTCGGCGCCGCCGGCCACCTGCTGCTCCACATCGATGGCGAGCTGTGAGAGATCACCGGCCCGCAGCTGCTCCTGGAACTTCTTGCGGCCCGTGGGGTTGATGCGCTCGCCGATGATGCAGAAGGGCTGGTCGATGCCGATCGTGAAGCTCTTGCTGGCGGAGCTGATGACGGTGTGCATGGCGGTCCTTACTGGTAGCGCGGCGTGCGGCCGAGGTCAAGCATGAGGCGTTCGATGGTTTCGTCGTGACGGAAATCGGTGACGTGCAAGCCTCGCACACCCGGTAGCGACAGTGCATGCCGGGCCTGCTCAAGCACCAACTGGTAGGCGGCTTCAGCTTGGTCCGGGGCGTTGGCAACACGGTCGATGGTGGCCTGCGGCACATCGATCCCGGGCACCTTGTCATTCATGAACTGCAGGGGCCGGGCACTCTTCACCAGCACCACATTCGCCAGCACCGGGATGTGGAAGCCGGCGGCCAGTACGCCCGCCATGAAGCGCTCAAGGCGGTCTGGGTGGTAGCAGATCTGCAGCTGCAGGAACTCGGCACCGGCCTCGATCTTCTTGCCAACGCGTTCGATGCGGTAGTCGAAGGGCGGCGCGGAGGCGTTCTCGACGCCGCCGATGAAGAAGTCAGGAGCGGGATTCGACTTTCGTCCCGAGAGGTAGGTGCCGTGGCGCATGGTGCGGGCGATGCGCAGCGCGATGGGACCGTCGACGTCGAAGACACGACGAGTCTCCGGCTCGTCGCCCGCCGTGACATCGTCGCCGGTGAGCATCACCACGTTCACGATGCCGTGGAGCGAGGCGCCGGAGAGGTCGGCCTGGATGGCCAAGCGGTTCTTGTCGCGGCACACAACCTGCAGGATCGGTTCGAGCCCGTGCATCTGCATAGCGATGGCCGTGGCCACATTCGAGGTATGTGCGCTGGCAGCGGGATTGTCCGTGGCATTGACCGCATCGAACCAGGGGCGCAAGCGCTCGGCGGAGCGTGCCACCTTGGCCATGTTGGGGCCGTCGATGACGGGGAATTCGGCGGTGAACACCTGCTCACCGGCAGCCAGCAGTTCACGCAGCCGACTCATGTGCGGCTCGCTGTTTCCGCTGGCCCCGGGTTGTCGGCGGTCTCCCAGCCCGCCGGCACCTGGCGGTCGCGCTTGGTGAAGAGATTGACCCAGGCGGAGGTGTTCTTGAGCTGGTTGTCGAGGGGTGGGCGCAGATCGTTGTACTCCTCCTTCCACACACGGGGGAGGGGCAGCGTCTGTGTGCGCTCGTAGGCCTTGGTCCAGACGCAGCGCATCTCCGGGATCACCTCACAGTGGCCGTTCTCCCGCACCCCGCCGCAGGGGCCATTGCGCAAGGTCTTGGGGCAGGTCATGGGGCAGGTCATGCCGGTGGAATGCAGCACGCAGGTGCCACACATGCGGCAGTCCCAGATGGACGCCTTCACCGCATGCTCGATCTTGATGCCGATTCCCATGACGATTCCTTAGAGCCATGCACCCGTTGCGGCCGAATCGGCCCGGCGCTTCTCGATGAGTTCCTTGGCGCGACGCACCGCGGTCGAGGCATCGGCGGCGTAGCCGTCCGCACCGACGACGTCGGCGTACTCCTGCGTGACAGGCGCGCCGCCCACCATGATGATGACCTGCTCGCGCAGGCCGGCCTTGGTGATCTCGTGGATGTTCTGCTTGAACATGGGCATGGTGGTGGTGAGGAAGGCCGACATGCCGACGATTGCAGGCT
>JAJXSV010000321.1 GCA_021784375.1 Actinomycetes bacterium
GGCCAGGCCCACCGTGCCCATCGTCGAGATGCCCTGGAGCTTGCGCACGGAGATCTGCGGCGCGATCGCGTACCCCATGGCGACGACGAGCAGCATGCCGACAGCCACGTAATCGATGTTGCCGCTCAGACCGTCGATGCCCACCAGCAGGCCGACACCAGCGAAGCCGACGAACAGGCCGAACAGCCGCGACATCTCGGTGGCCCGGCGATCGCCGAGCAGGCGACCGAGCGGGGTGGCGAACAGGGGGATGGTCGCAAGCAGCAGGCCGGCCAGTGATGACGTGATGCGCTGCTCGGCCGACGCCAACAGGTACCAGGGTCCGATGAACTCGAAGGCGGCGAAGGCGAGCACCCACTTCCAGCGGCGCGCGGCCAGCGCCAGCGAGCCGTCGCGCCAGGCCAGTGGCAGCATGACGAGTGCGGCGAAGCCGCAGCGCAGGAACACCATGACCGAGGGGGATGCCTCCGTCACCACGATCTTGATGAAGTAGTACGGGATTCCCCAACTGATGGCCAGCGCGGTGAACAGCAGCACTCCACGTCGCGACATGCGCGGAGCCTCTCATGCCGCGCCCGGTGGCTGCGCGAATCGTCCGGCGGGCGCGCTTCGGCGTCCGGACCGTGCGTTCGACGTGCGGCTGGCGTCAGGGTGCGATGCGTGGCCGATCCTCTGTGGGCCCGCCCACATTCCGGTGAATTGACCTGGCGTGGGGAATGCGCGTGCCGCGCCGCATCGTTCGGTAACCAAGGTGCCGCGGCGAGGATGAGACCGCGGATGAGCATTGGGGCAAGTGATGATCGAGTTCTACGGAGCCGACTGGTGTGGTGACTGCCGTCGCAGCAAGCGCCAGTTGGATGAGTTGGGCGTCGCCTACGACTACATCGACACCGAGAAGGTGGACGGGGCCGTCGCCAAGGTCCTCGAGTACAACCGGGGCGCCCAGTCCATCCCCGTCATCGTCTTCCCGGACGGCACGCACCTCACCGAACCCAGCAACCCGGCGCTGCGGGCCAAGCTGCAGGAACTCGCCCTCATCTGAGGGACGGTGCAAGCGGGGAGGGCGGGGGCCGTATGGCCCGCACCCGGTATTTCTCGCCATGGATAGACTCCGTTCGTCGTGCATCGACAACCGCTCGCGGCTGCGCGAGCCATCAGAACTGGAGAACCTGTGGCAACCATTGAGGCCCTGCTCGCACGCGAAATCCTCGACTCCCGTGGCAACCCGACGGTCGAGGTCGAGATCGCGCTTTCCGACGACACCGTTGCGCGCGCTGCCGTCCCGTCCGGTGCATCGACCGGCGCCTTCGAAGCATCCGAGCGTCGCGACGGCGGCGCCCGTTACCTGGGCAAGGGCGTGGAACTCGCCGTTGCCGCCGTCGAGGAGGAGATCGCTCCCGAGGTCGTCGGCTTCGACGCCTCCGAGCAGCGCCTGATCGACCAAGCCATGATCGACCTCGACGGCACTCCCAACAAGTCCCGTCTGGGTGCGAACGCCATCCTCGGCGTCTCGCTCGCCGTGGCCAAGGCGGCAGCCGACAGCGCCGGCCTGCCGCTCTTCCGTTACGTCGGTGGCCCCAACGCACACACCCTGCCCGTCCCCATGATGAACATCCTCAATGGTGGAGCGCACGCGGACGGTGGCGTCGACATCCAGGAGTTCATGATCGCCCCCATCGGCGCGCCCAGCTTCCGTGAAGCGCTGCGCACCGGCGCCGAGTGCTACCACTCGCTGAAGTCCGTGCTGAAGAAGGCCGGCTTCGCCACCGGCCTCGGCGACGAGGGCGGCTTCGCACCCTCGCTGCCCACCAACCGCGCCGCGCTCGAGTACATCGCGGACGCCATCGAGAAGGCCGGCTACAAGCTCGGCGTCGACGTCGCCCTCGCGCTCGACGTGGCCGCCACCGAGTTCCACAAGGACGGCGCCTACTCCTTCGAGGGTGGCAAGAAGAGCGCCGACGAGATGACGGCCTACTACAAGCAGCTCGTCGCCGACTTCCCCATCGTCTCCATCGAGGATCCGCTGGATGAGGACGACTGGTCCGGCTGGAAGACCATCACCGACGAACTGGGCCACAAGATCCAGCTCGTGGGCGACGACCTCTTCGTCACCAACCCCGAGCGCCTTGCCCGCGGCATCGCCGGTGGCCAGGCCAACGCACTGCTGGTCAAGGTGAACCAGATCGGCACGCTCACCGAGACCCTCGACGCCGTCGCCATGGCGCATCGCGCGGGTTACCGCACCATGATGTCGCACCGCTCCGGTGAGACCGAGGACACCACGATCGCCGACCTCGCCGTCGCGTGTGACTGCGGCCAGATCAAGACCGGCGCCCCCGCTCGCACCGAGCGCGTGGCGAAGTACAACCAGTTGCTGCGCATCGAGGAGGAACTCGACGACGCCGCCATCTACCTGGGCGCCCTCGCCTTCCCCCGCTTCAAGGCCTGACCTCGACACACCCGAAGGCGCGCCAACCCACCCGGGTTGGCGCGCCTTCGCACATTCGCTACGCGCTCAATCGGCTGAGCGGCGGACGGCCTTGCGTGCGGCCTTGCGGGCGTACATATCGGCATCCGCGCGTTGCAGGAGCTGCTCCAGATCGTCATCTGCCAGTGCCATGGCCGATCCGACGCTGCAGCTCATCGCCACGTCGATGGCGTCGGAGACGAGCGGTGTCGACAGGGCGTGGTCGATGCGCTCGCGCAACGCCTCCAGGGCGGCGGCGTCACCGCCGTATCGGCCCGCGATGTCGCCGACCCGCAACGTGCGCTCGATGCGCATCGCAGTGGCCCGCAGCGCCAGGTCACCGGCCCGATGGCCACGTTCGTCGTTGATGGTCTTGAGGTTGTCGACGTCGACGAACACCAGCCCGAGCTGCTCACGGCCCGGGGAGCGCAACAGCCGCTGCAACTCCTCGAGGAATGCCCGTCGGTTCAGCAGGCCGGTGAGCGCATCACGTCTCGCCTGCAGCTCGAGCCGATCCACCGCGCGCCGGTGCTCGGTGACATCCGTGAGCACCACGATCACGGCGGACTCCCCGCTCTCGGCGGCATGCGCCGTGGTGGCACTGAGACGGCAGATGCGCTCTGCGCGACGCCCGCGCTTGCACAGCCGGACCTCGATGCTGGTCCCGCCCTTGCGCTTCAGAGCCTCCTGCACCGCGGCGACGTCGTCCTGCTGAATGAACGACGCCAGGTCGGCGCCGCGCCAGTCATCGGCCGACGAGCCGAGCAGTTCCCGCATCGCCTTGTTGGCCTGGGTGAGGCGCATCTCGATGCGGCCCGGACCCGAGTCGACGTGGACCTGGGCGGACGGCTCGGGTGAGAGCTCGAAGAGGGTGCGCGTCACCTCCTGTGACGCCTCGCGCTGCAGGACCTGCCGACGGATGGCGAGCACCGCTGCCTGCATGGAGACGCTGAGGATGGTGGTGAGGGCG
>JAJXSV010000025.1:0-2012 GCA_021784375.1 Actinomycetes bacterium
GACCGTCCGCACTCCGGCGGCGGTCCCCAGGTCCACCATGGTGCGCGCGAGCTCGCGTGCACGGTCCGGATCGGACATGAAGGCGCCGTTCCCGGTCTTCACGTCGAGCACCAGCGCACCGGTGCCCTCGGCGATCTTCTTGCTCATGATCGAGGACGCGATGAGCGGGATGGCGGGCACCGTGCCGGTCACATCGCGGAGGGCGTACAGCTTCTTGTCAGCGGGCGCGAGGCCACTTCCGGCCGCGCAGATGACGGCGCCCGTCGAGTCGAGGACCTGGAACATCTCGTCGTTGGAGAGGGCAGCCCGCCATCCCGGGATCGATTCCATCTTGTCGAGCGTGCCGCCGGTGTGCCCGAGTCCACGCCCCGAGAGCTGGGGCACGGCCACGCCGCAGGCCGCGACGAGGGGAGCCAGCGGGAGCGTGATCTTGTCCCCCACGCCACCGGTGCTGTGCTTGTCGGCTGTGGGGCGCGAGAGACGCGACCATGACATGCGCTCGCCGCTGTTGATCATGGCCTGGGTCCAGCGCGCGATCTCCGCCTTGGTCATGCCGTTCAGCAGGATGGCCATGGCGAGCGCCGACATCTGCTCATCGGCCACGACACCACGCGTGTACGCGTCGACCACCCAGTCGATCTGCGCATCAGTGAGGACGTGCCGGTCCCGCTTGCTCGCGATGACATCGACTGCGGCGAAGGGCTCCACGTTCACGTGTGCATCCCACGCCGCAGTTCCGTGGCGTCGAAGGCCCATGGCAGCAACTCGTCCATGGAGACGACGCCGTGCTCACCCATGATTCGCAGTTCCTTCCCGCCATGCTCGAGCAGGAGCTGGCGACAGCGGCCGCAGGGGGCCAGGGCGGCGCCTCGCGCGTCGACGCAGTACACGGCAACCAGTCGCCCACCGCCGCTGCTGTGCAGGGCGGACACCAGTCCGCACTCGGCGCACAGCCCGAGCCCGTACGAGGCGTTCTCCACATTGCAGCCGACGACGACGCGGCCGTCGTCGACCAGCGCCGCCACGCCCACCGGGAAGTGCGAGTAGGGCGCGTAGGCGTGCTGCATGATCCCGATCGCCGCTGCGTGCAGTGCCTCCCAGTCGATCTCCATCAGTGTTGCCCTCCCTTGCGGTACGGCTGCCCGTCAGCGGCGGGCATGCGCAATCGCTGGGTCGCGAGCGAGAGCACCACCAGCGTGGTGACGTACGGCGACATGGTGACGAAGGGGCCTGGAAGATCCTTGGTGAACGCGAACAGCGCCAGCACCCCGAGGCCGATACTGAAGCTCACGACGCTGCCGATGCGCCTGCCCTTCCGCAGTTGCAGCACGGCGTAGGCGACGAAGCCCACGACCACCACGAGCAGCGCCGCATGCACCGCGCCGGACGCCCGCAGTTGCAGGGCATCAGAGAAGCCGAACAGCGCACTGCCCAGGAGCAGTCCGCCCGGTCGCCAGTTGCCGAAGAGCATGGCCGCCAGGCCGATGAAGCCGCGGCCGCCCGTCTGGCCCTCCTGGTAGTTGCTCGAAGCCACGATGGCGAGGAAGCCTCCACCCAGCCCGGCGAGCGCGCCGGAGATGATGACGCCCGCGTACTTCATGCGGTACACGTGCACACCGAGTGACTCAGCCGCGATGGGCGCCTCGCCGGCGCTGCGCAGGCGCAGACCGAACTTCGTGCGCCACAGCAGGAAGTAGCTGAGGGGGAACAGCAGCAGGCAGAGCATGGTGAGGTAGGAGACGTCACCGGTGAGCCCTCGCAGGATGTTCGCGAAGTCGCTCACCAGGAACCACTGCCTGCCGCCGATCGCGGAGAGCAGGTCCGGGCTCTGCCAGCCGAAGATCTCACCACCCGAGAGCACCGGCAGGCCGTTGGTACCGATGGAGGCCACGCTCGGGGACTGCGTGGGACCGGCGCCAGGGACGTTGCTGTCCTGATACACGATGACGGACAGGTAGCGCACGATGCCTGGGGCGATGAGGTTGATGGCCACGCCCGAGACGACGTGGTCG
>JAJXSV010000025.1:2022-15294 GCA_021784375.1 Actinomycetes bacterium
GTCACGGTCGCGACAGCATGCACCAGCGCGGCGAGTGCCCCGAAGCAGACCGCCGCGAACACGCCGACCCAGGGGCCATGCTGGTAGCCGAAGAAGCCGGCGGCCCACGTCCCCATGACCATCATGCCCTCAAGGCCGATGTTCACGACCCCCGCGCGCTCCGAGAAGAGCCCGCCCAAGCCTGCGAGGGCGATGGGGATGGCGAGCAGCAGGGCCGCATTGAAGGTGCCGATGCTCGTGAGGTCGCTGGCGCCGGTGACGCTGCGCACGAGCGAGAACAGCAGGACACCGAGCAGCCCGTAGACGGACCAGCGCGTCATCTTCGCCTTCATGCCGTCACCAGCACCTTCGCCAGGGCGCCCGCGGTGAGCGTCTCACGGTAGCGACGGACGACCTCATAGGAGGCCACCGCGCTGAGCACGATGGCGCCCTGCATGATGACGTAGATCTCGGTGGCGATGCCATTGAGCTCGAGGATGCGCGCACTCACTTCCAGGAAGCCGAAGAGGAGCGCGGAGAAGGCGATGCCCACCGCGTTGTTGCGGCCCAGCAGCGCGATGGCGATGCCGGTGAAGCCGACGCCGCCACGGAAGCCCAGGGTGTACGCGTGCGATTCCCCCAGGAGCACGGGCATCATCGCCAACCCCGCGAAGGCTCCCGAGAGCATCATCGCGGTGATGACCATGCGCTTGGGATTGACGCCACTCACCGCAGCCGCGGTGGGGTTGGCTCCGGACGCCCGGAGATCGAATCCGAAGCGGGTGCGATTCACGATGAACGAGTACAGGAAGCCGAGCGCGATGGCGAGCAGCACCAGGCCATAGGGACCGCCGCCTGGCACGTCCTTGATGCCGATCCGGTTGAGCCACGACATGAGGTCGGGCACCCAGGCAGAGGTCGGCAGCGGCTTGGTGGTCACGTTGTTGCTGCCCGGCACGAGTTCCTGGAAGTGGTTGGCGAGGAGGTACGCGCTCAGGCCGCTCGCGATGGAGTTCAGCATGATGGTGCCGATGACCTCGCTCACACCACGCTTCACCTTGAGCAGGGCGGGGATGTAGGCCCACATGGCACCGACGCAGGCCCCGACGACGAGGATGAAGGTCACATGGAGGACTGGCGGCCACGCCACCTTCGCGCCCAACCAGGCTCCGAACAGCGCACCCAGGCGGATCTGCGACTCGACGCCGATGTTGAACAGGCCCGCCTTGAAGGTGATGGCCACTGCGAGGGCTGCGATGTAGTACACCGCACCGAGGTTCACCATCTCGATGAGTGAACCCACCTGCGTGCCGTAGTCCCACATAGCGCGGAAGGTGTCCAGTGGGCTGTTGTGCGTGATGAGCAGCGCGATGCTGCTGATGCCCAGCCCGAATGCCGCGGCGACGAGGGGCGCCGCGAGCGTGAGGGCGATGGACTGCGGGGAGAATCGACGCGTCATTCGCCGGCCACCGTCATAGCGATTCCCAGCTCCTCGATGGTCGTGCGGTTCGGGGTGAAGGTTCCGGAGATGCGTCCCCGCAGCATCACCTTGATGGTGTCGGACATCGCCATGAGCTCCTCGAGGTCCGCGGAGATGAGCAGGATGGCCATCCCGTTGTCACGCGCCGTGCGCAACTCCTCCCAGATGGCGGCCTGGGCTCCGACGTCGACACCGCGCGTGGGGTGCGAAGCCAGCAGCAGCGCCGGTTGCTTGCTCATCTCGCGGCCCACGATGAACTTCTGCTGATTGCCGCCCGAGAGGGCGTAGGCCGCGGTGTCGGGACCCGGCGCACGTACGTCGTATTCGCGCATGATGACCGCGGTGTCCTGCTTGGCCGCATTGATCTGCAGCACTCCCCGCTGCGTCACCGGTGCGCTCCGCTGGTGCCCGAGCATGCGGTTCTCCCATAAGGGGGAGCCCATGAG
Organism: Actinomycetes bacterium; assembly: GCA_021784375.1. The sequence continues at coordinate 3,928 of JAJXSV010000025.1, forward strand.
CATGGCTTCGCGCTGCCGGTCCTCGGGGATCAGGCCGATGCCCGAATCGCGCCGGTGGGACACGGACTCACGGCTGATGTCGGCACCGTTGAAGGTGATGGTGCCCGAACAGGTCGCCAGCCCGGCGATGGCGTCGATGAGTTCGTGCTGCCCGTTGCCCTCGACGCCCGCGATCCCGAGCACCTCACCCGCGCGGATGTCGAAGCTGATGTCGTGGAGCAGGTCGCGCGCGCCGCTGGAGGTCATGGTGACCCCTGCCAGCGAGAGCACAACGCGATCCTCCGGTTCCGTCTCCCGCGGCGGTGGTGCAGGCAGTTCCTCGCCCACCATGAGTTCGGCGAGCTCGCGCGCCGTCACCGAGTGCGCAGGCACCTCGGCCACCGTCTCGCCGCGCCGGATGACGGTCACGTTGTCGGCCACCCGCAGCACCTCATCCAGCTTGTGCGAGATGAAGATCACCGTGAGCCCCTCGGTGCGCAGGCCCCGCAAGGCGGCGAACAGCTCATCGACCTCCTGTGGAACCAGCACCGCGGTGGGCTCGTCGAAGATGATGATCTTGGCGCCCCGGTACAGCACCTTGAGGATCTCGACCCGCTGGCGCTCCCCCACACCAAGGTCCTCGACCATGGCGTCCGGATCGATGTCCAGACCGTAGGCGCCCGCCATCTGCAGGATGCGTACACGGGCCGCACCGGCGTCGATGCGTCCGCGTCGGGTCGGTTCCGATCCCAGGATCACGTTCTCGAGCACGCTGAGGTTGTCGGCCAGCATGAAGTGCTGGTGCACCATGCCGATGCCCGCGAGGATCGCCTCGGAGGGCGACTTGAACAGCACCCGCTCGCCGTTGACGAGGATCTCACCCGCATCCGGGCGCTGCATCCCGTACAGCACCTTCATGACGGTGGACTTGCCGGCGCCGTTCTCGCCCACCAGGGCGTGCACCTCGCCGTGGCGCGCCTTGAGCGACACGTCCTTGTTGGCGACGACGCCAGGGAACTTCTTCACGATGTGCCGAAGCTCGACCGCTACCTCGTTCAACACGTCCTCCACAGAACGACCGCCCGCTGCAGGAGAGTATCTCCTACAGCGGGCGGTCAGGTTGTCGCGAAAACGCGGTTACGCGGCGGGAACCGCGGGAACCACGATGGTGCCGGTCTTGATCTTCGCGGCGGCGGAGTTGACCGCGGCGGTGATCTTGAGCGACTTCAGGTAACCACCGGAGGTGGCGAGGCCGACGCCGTTGTTCTTCAGGTTGTAGCGACGACCCTGGATGCCGGGGCCAGCGCCGATGTTGTCCGCGACGCGCTTGCCCTTCACGGCGGCCGAGATCATGTCGAAGACGGCCACGTCAACGTGCTTGACCATGGAGGTGAGCATGTTCTTCCTCTCGGCGGCGGAGGCGGTGAGGTACTGGTCCGAGTCCACGCCGATCGTCCAGACCTTCTTGCCTGCGGCAGCAGCATCTGTGGCGTTCTCGAAGTTGCCCTTGCCCGAGCCACCAGCGGCCGAGTAGATGACATCCGCACCGGCGTCAGTCATGCCCTTGGCGATGACCTTGGCCTTGGCGGGGTCCGCGAAGCCGGAGAAGTCCGGCGGCTCGGAGACGTACTTGACGTCAACCGTGGCCTTCTTGTTCGTGGCCTTCACACCGGCGACGAAGCCGGCCTCGAACTTCTGCAGCAGCGGGATGCGCACGCCACCGATGTAGCCGATCTTGCCCGACTTGCTCGCCTTGGCAGCGGCGACGCCCGCGAGGTACGAGCCCTGCTCCTCCGCGAACACGAGGGACGAGACGTTGGGCAGCGCGATGCTGGCATCGTCGATGATGGCGAAGTTGGTCTTCGGGAACTCCGCGGCGACCTTCTTCACCGAGTCGGCGTAGAGGAATCCGACGGCGATGATCGGGTTGTACCCGGCCTGGGCGAGCAGGCGCAGCTTGTCCTCGCGCTCAGTGGCGGCACCACCGGCGGTGGCGGACACCGTCTTGGTGACGACCTTGAGCAGCTTATGGGCCCTCACGAGGCCGGCGTATGCGGAGTCGTTGAAGGACTTGTCGCCGCGGCCGCCGATGTCGAAGGCCAGGCCGACCTTGACGGTCGTCTTCGCGGACGCCGGCGCCATGGCCGCGGGGGCTGCCATGGCGAGGGCGGAGACGGCGATGGCGGCCGTCAATACGCGCTTGGAAAGGCGCACGTTGCACTCCAATGTGATCGTGCCGCGGCATCCGGGGAACCAACGCGCGCGGCGAAGTTGATGGAACATTCCTACCACGCGGTATGAACGGCATGTAACGCCGACGCGGATTGATGCCGAACTGAGACTCAGCCGCAACGCCATCGTGATGCAGGTGCGACCTTTGACCCGGTGCGGAGTGCCACCCACCTCGCATTCGGTGCGGTGCCCGCCGTCCGGACTTAGGGTGCACGGATGGGGACGTACCGCGGGTTGCTGCGCATTCGCGGCGTCTTCAGCCTTCTGGTGGCCGCCACCTTCCCGCGGCTCGCGTACTCCATGGTGGACCTGGCCACGTTCTTCCATGTCCAGCACGCCACGGGCAGTGTCGGTACCGCCGGGTTGGCCCTGGGCGCGGGCAGCCTGTTGGGCTCGCTGAGCGCCACACCGCGCGGCCAGTTCGTCGATCGCTACGGCCAGACCGTCCCCTTGATGGTGCTGGTGCCGGCCTACGCGATTGCGACCGGCATGCTCGGCACCTTCGCCTCCTCCGCGGGAACCGCCATCGCACTGAGCGCTGTCAAGGGCACGGTGGCTCCCCCGATCAACATGAGTGTGCGACCGATCTGGCGGACCATTGTGGGGGCTGAGCGGGTGCGCACCGCATATGGCCTGGATTCCGCGCACATGAACGTGATGCAGCTCCTCGGCCCCGTCTTCGCGACCCTCATCGCACTGCACATCGGGACTGCCGATGCGCTCTACACCGTGTCTGTCTTCATGCTCATCGGTGGGGGGCTGCTCGCGGTGCATCCCTTCTCCAAGGGCTGGGTGCCCGAGGATCGTGTGGAGGGGGAACCGGGCATCCTGCGCTCACCCGCGATGCGCCTGCTTGCACTCGAGGGTGCGTCGATGGGCATGGCCATGGGCTTCATCACCATCGGCATCCCCGCCCTCGCCACCCTCGCCGGGGACCGTGCGCAGGCGGGGCCACTCATGTCGGCGATCGGCGTCGGTTCCATCATCGGCACCGTGTGGGCGGGAGCCAAGGCCAAGAACGTGGCGCCCCTGCTGGGCCTCCGGAACTCGGTGCTCGCCTGTGCCATCTCGCTCATCCCCTTGGCCTGGGTGCCCATCGGCTGGTGGCTCATGCTGCAGATCGCGCTCGCCTTCGCCCTCATGGGCCCGGCCCAGGTCTTCTACTTGGAGACCATCGACCTGGTCAGACCGCGCGGCACCGCTGTGGCGGCGTTGGGCACCCTGTGGACGATCGAGGGCAGCGCGGCCGCATTGGCGGCAGCCCTGGGCGGGAACGTCGCGCAGTGGGTGAGCCCGCAGGCCACCCTGCTGCTGGGCAGCATCTGCGTGTTCCTCTCGCCCATCATCTTCACGATCGGCATGCGCACCGTGCTCAAGCCGGCACTGCACAAGCCCTCGCCGATCACCTCCGACGAGCCCGCCGACTGACCGCGCCGGCCGTCGGCCCTAGCTCACGCCGCCTTCCATCTGGCGCAGGATGGCGATGCGCTCCTGCAGCGGCGGGTGGGTGGAGAACAACTTGTTCACGGCGGAGTCGTCCAGGGGCGACTCGATCCACACGTGGGCCACGGCCGTCGATGTCTGCTGCACCACGGTGCTGTCCGCCGCCAGGGCCTCCAGCGCGCGACGGAGGCCAGCGGGGTTGCGCGTGAACTCCACGCCCGTGGCGTCCGCCAGCGACTCGCGGCTGCGGCTCACGGCTGCACGCAGCAGCACGGCGGCGAGCGGCGCCAGGATCATGACGACGATGGCGGCGATCAGCACCAGCGGGTTGCCCCCGTCACGGCTGTCGCGGTTACCCCGACGGCCACCGCCGAACCACATGATGCGCACGAGCATGTCGGAGAGCAGCGCAATGGCGCCGGCAGTGGTGGCAGCGACCGCGGAGACCAGGGTGTCGCGGTTGGCGACGTGTGCCATCTCATGCGCCGCCACTCCCTGCAACTGCTCGCGGTCCATGATGCGCAGGATGCCGGTGGTGAAGGCGATGACCCCGTGCTCCGGGTCACGACCGGTCGCGAACGCATTCGGGGCCTCGTCCTCGACGATGGCCACCTTGGGCATGGGCATGCCGGCGGCGATCGTCACCTCGTGGACGATGTTGAACAGCTGGGGCGCCGAGGACTCATCCACCAGCCGTGCCCCGGTCATGGTGAGCACGATGCGATCGCTCGCGTAGTACGAGCCCCACACGCCCGCCAACGAGATGCCGACCGCTATCGGCACGATGCCGACTGACGAGTACCCCAGGTACACCCCGGCCGCCCAGACGAGCAGGGCGACCAGCGACGCCATCAAGGCGAGCAGGAGGATGGTCTTGCGGCGGTTGGCTTCCTGCCGAGCCGCGAAGCTCACCGCCACTAGAACTGCACCTTCGGCGCATTGCGTGCACCGGGATCGGCAACCTCGTAGAACACCCGGGCCGTGACCTTGGCGATGCCGGCGAACCACATGCCGGGCACGGCCTTGATGGTGGCGTTGAGCTTGCGCACATTGTCGTTGTAGTACTGGCGCGAGAAGGAGACCTTGTTCTCCGTAGCAGCCAACTCCTCCTGCAAGGACATGAAGTTCGCCGATGCCTTGAGCTCCGGGTAGGCCTCCGCCACCATGAGCAGACCGCGCAGGGCCTGTGTCAGCTGCCCGTCGGCAGCCGCCACCTCGGCGACCCCGTGGGCGGATGTGGCGGCCGCGCGTGCGTTCACGACGCGCTCGAAGGTGTCCTTCTCATGCGCGGCATAGCCCTTCACGGTCTCCACCAGGTTGGGGATGAGGTCCGAGCGCCGCTGCAGCTGCACCTCGATCTGCGCGAAGGCCTCGTCGACGCCCACGTTGAGGCGGACGAGGGAGTTGTACTGCGCCACGGCGATGAGGCCGAGCACGACGATGATGACGATGAGGATCACTGCTGTACCCATGCAATCACCGTAGCCGTACCCGGTGACGCCACGCCAACCCCCTCCCCCGGGGCCGCTCGCTAGTGCTGGTCCACGCCGTCGGGGGCATGGCCGTAGAACACCGTCTCGAACACCTTGTGTGCGCGGCGGGTGACGCGCCGGTACTCGTCGAGCAGGGCGGCGCCGCTCGACACCTGCAGCACATCGGCCATGAGGCGCAGGTCGGTGAGGTCGGTGGAGACCTGATCCTGCGACTTCCCGGTGAGGAGCATCTGCAGGTTCCGGATGTGCGTGGCCATGATCCAGGCGGCGACCAGCGTGTCGTGCTGTTGCAGGGTGAGCAGCCCCGCGTCGCGGGCAGCGGCGAGCGCACCGAGCGTGGACAGGTCGCGCAAGGCGGGGACGGCCGCCGCGTGCTGGAGCTGCAGCAACTGCACGAGCCACTCGACGTCCGCGAGTCCGCCGCGTCCCAACTTCGTGTGCAGCGCGGGATCCGCGCCACGGGGCAGGCGCTCGGCCTCGACGCGCGCCTTGATCCGTCGGATCTCGCGCACCTCGGCGTCCGGCAGTCCCCCAGCCGGATAGCGCATGCGGTCGATGAGCGACACGAAGTCGGCGCGGAGTTGCTCGTCACCGGTGAAGGGACGGGCGCGCAGCAGCGCCTGGCTCTCCCAACTCAGTGACCAACGCGCGTAGTACGCCGTGTACCCCTGCAGGGAACGCACCAAGGCCCCGCTGCGCCCCTCCGGTCTCAGGTCGGCGTCCACGAGGAGGGGCGGCTCGGTGCCCGGCGCCGCGAGCAGGTTCGTGAGCAGGCTGGCGACCTCGACCGCCGCCCCCAGGCAGTCGACGGACTCGTCGATCGGGTCATGCACGAAGATCACGTCGGCATCACTGCCGTAGGACAGTTCACGACCACCGAAGCGTCCCATGGCCACGATCGCGAACCGGGTCGGGAACGCACGTTGTCTGCGCTCCTCCCAGTCACGCACGACGGCCTCGGAGGCCGCGGCCACGGTCGCCTCCGTGACGTCGCTGAGCGCCACGCAGACATCGACGGGGCCGATCAGTCCGATGATGTCCGCCGCGGTGATGCGGAAGAGCTCCCGACGGCGCAGGCTGCGCAGGATGCTCACCGCGCTTGGCGCGCCATCCTGTCGTTCCGCGGTGGCACGGAACTCCGCGAGCAGTTGCGGCAGCGAACGGGGCTGCAGGTCATCGAGGTGCTCCAGCATCGCCACCGACTCCGGCGCGGTCAGCAGGAGGTCCGTCGCCAGGCGCGAATAGCCGAGGATCCGAGCCATGCGCTCTGCGACGGCGGAGTCGTCGCGCAGCAGGCGCAGGTACCAGGGCGTCGTGCCGAGGGCGTCGGAGACGCGACGGAAGCCCAGCAGCCCCTGGTCGGGAAGCGGGGTCTCCGCGAACCATGACAGGAGCACGGGCAGCAGTGTGCGTTGGATGGCGGCACGTCGTGAGACGCCGGTCGTGAGCGCCTCGACATGCCGCATGGCGCCCTCGGGGTCGCGGTATCCGAGCGCGCGCAGCCGTTCCACGGCCTGCTCCATGGTCAGGCGCGCATCGCCACCGTCCAATCGGGCCACCGCCTGCAACAGTGGACGGTAGAACAGCTTCTCGTGGATGCGCCGTACGTCCTTCGTGTGGTGGCGGAGGACCTTGTCCAACTGCTCGGTGGTGCGCATCTGCAGCGAGCGGGCAATGGTGCGCAACTGCAGGTCGTCGGTGGGCACCAGGTGCGTGCGCCGCAGTTCGAGGAGCTGGATGCGATGCTCCAGTGTGCGCTCGAAGCGGTACGAACTCGCCATCACCGCGGCGTCCTCGCGCCCGACATAGCCTCGCTCGGCGAGGGCGGTCAGCGCTTCCATGGTGCTCCGCGCGCGCAGGCCGGGGTCGGTCCGCCCGTGCACGAGCTGCAGCAGTTGCACGGAGAACTCGACGTCCCGCAGGCCCCCCGGACCGAGCTTGAGCTCACGTGGCAATTGGTCCGCGGGGATCTCCCGCTCGACGCGCCTGCGCATGCCCTGTACGTCGCTCACGAAGTTCGGGCGTGCCGTCGCCGACCACACCATGGGCAGCATGGCGTCGACGTACGCGGCGCCCAGATCGACGTCACCAGCCACCGCGCGCGCCTTGAGCAGCGCCTGGAACTCCCAGGTCTGGGCCCAGCGTTCGTAGTAGCCGACATGCGACTTGAGCGTGCGCACCAGCGCGCCGTCCCTGCCCTCCGGTCGAAGTGCGGCATCCACCTGCCAGATCGACCCCTCGGCGGTGAGGTCCTGGCAGATGGACATCACGTTCGTCGCCAGCACGGTGGCCGTGCGCAGGGCCTTGGTCGGCTCCTCGTCGCCGTCGAGAGGTTCGCCGACGAAGATCACGTCGACGTCGCTGATGTAGTTGAGCTCGCGGCCGCCGCACTTGCCCATCGCGATGACGGCGAAGCGGCAGGGCGTGGCGACGTCGGCGAGTTCCGCCTGGGCGATGGCGAGCGCGGTCTGCAGCACTGCGTCGGCCAGGTCGGAGAGCATCTCCGCGACGCGCTCGAAGGGCACGCCGTGCGCGAGGTCCTGCGCCGCGATGCACGCGAGCAGTCGGCGGTAACGCACCCGCAGTTCATTGCGTGCCGGCATGCCCGTGACGGTGGCGTGCGGGACCGCCATGGCCGCGTCTGCCCCTGCGCCTTCCAGCAGATAGGCGCGCATCGCATCGGCGGAAGCCAGTCGCTCCCAGGGCCCTCCGGTCGCGAGCAGCGCCAGGTCCTGGGGCCGCTTCACGAAGTGCTCGGCCAGACCGCGCGAGGTGCCGATCACGGCCAGCACGCGATGCCGCGCGCCGTGGTCGTTGGCGAGGATGGACAGCGATTCCGGGGCCACTGCCGCCATGTCCGCCAGCACGGACAGGGCTTGATCGGGGTCGGCGGCGAGGTCGAGATCGTCCAGCGACTCCCCTGCGAACACCGAGGCCAGCGGCTCCTGCAGCAGGAGCCCCAGGGCCACGTCCGTGTTGCGCACACCGACGCGCAGGAGGCGTGAGGAGGTCGAGGAGATGCGCTGCAGGCCGTCAGCGTTCATCGCGGTCGTCCCTCGTCACAGCACGGGAAGATACTTCTCCAGCTCGAACGGCGTCACCTGACGGCGGTACTCCTCCCACTCGGCGCGCTTGTTGCGGAGGAAGAAGTCGAAGACGTGCTCACCCAGGGTCTCGGCGACGAGATCGCTGCCCTCCATGACCCGGATGGCCTCGCCGAGGCTGGTCGGCAGCGCCGTCATCCCCATGGCCCGGCGCTCCGCGGCGGTGAGGCTCCACACGTCGTCCTCCGCGCCCGGGGGCAGCGTGTAGCCCTCCTCGATGCCCTTGAGCCCTGCGTTGAGGAGGACGGCGAAGGCGAGGTAGGGATTGCAGGCCGTGTCGAGCGAGCGCACCTCGATCCGTGTGCTGTTGCCCTTGCCCGGCTTGTACATGGGCACGCGCACCATGGCCGACCGGTTGTTGTGGCCCCAGCACACGTACGCAGGGGCCTCGCCACCGCCCGCCAGGCGCTTGTACGAGTTGACCCACTGGTTGAGCACCGCGGTGATCTCGCCCGCGTGACGCAGGAGGCCGGCGACGAACTGCTGGCCCACCTTCGAGAGCTGGTACTGGCTGTTGGCCTCATAGAAGGCATTGCGGTCGCCCTCGAACAGTGAGAGGTGCGTGTGCATCCCGGAGCCCGGGTAGGCGCTGGAGGGCTTGGGCATGAACGACGCGTACAGCCCTTCCTTCAGCGCCACCTCCTTCACGATCGCGCGGAAGGTCATGATGTTGTCGGCGGTGGTGAGGGCATCCGCGTAGCGGAGGTCGATCTCCTGCTGTCCCGGCGCACCCTCATGGTGCGAGAACTCGACGGAGATGCCCATCTGCTCGAGCAGCAGGATGGCCTCCCGCCGGAAGTCGTAGCCGACTCCGTGCGGGGAATGGTCGAAGTAGCCGAAGTTGTCGATCGGGATCGGCAGCGTGCCCGGTTGCGGTTCGTGCTTGAAGAGGAAGAACTCGATCTCCGGGTGCGTGTAGAAGCTGAAGCCCATGTCCGCCGCCTTGGCCAGGGAGCGCTTGAGCACATGGCGCGGGTCGGCCCAGGACGGGGAACCGTCGGGCATGGTGATGTCGCAGAAGATGCGCGCCACACCGCTCGCATCTCCGCGGCTGGGCAGCAGTTGGAAGGTGGATGCATCGGGCCAGGCCAGCATGTCACTCTCATGCACGCGCGCGAAGCCCTCGATCGCCGACCCATCGAAGCCGATGCCCTCTTCGAAGGCGCCCTCGAGCTCCGCGGGCGCGACGGCCACGGACTTCAGGAACCCGAGCACGTCCGTGAACCACAGCCGCACGAAACGGATATCCCGCTCCTCGATGGAGCGGAGGACGAATTCGGTCTGCTTGTCCATGGGACACACCCTTCCAGCGGCACAACCATCCATCATGGAGCGTGCCACCGGCGTGTTACGGGCAGATTGCGCGGATCGGACTGCACCGTGGAGCGGCACATACCCGACCTGGCCTCCCGTGGGACAGGCGCATCGGGACCGGAGCGCGTGAGGCATGAGGGTGAACGGCCCGGGGAGGCATTGGCTCCGGCATAGGGTTTCGGCATGGCCCAGATGCGGATCGCACTCGCGCAGGTCAACCCCACGGTGGGCGACCTTGCCGGCAATGCCGCGATCGTCGTGCAGACGACGAAGCAGGCCGCGTTCAGTGGCGCGCAACTCGTGGTCTTCCCCGAGATGATGCTGTGCGGCTACCCCATCGAGGACCTCGCGCTGCGCCCCTCGTTCCAGCAGGCCTCGCTGGCGGCGGTGGAGCGGCTGGCAGCGGAGCTCGATGCGAACGGATGCGGTGACGTCAGTGTGGTGGTCGGGTACCTCGGCGTCACAGGCGACGCCACCTCCGCCTTGGGGCGCCCCGCGGGGGGTCCCCAGAACTGCCTGGCCGTCATGCATCGAGGTCGCATCGTCGGTGTGTACGCGAAGCATCACCTGCCGAACTACGGCGTGTTCGACGAGTTCCGCAACTTCGTACCCGGTTCGGAGAGCCTGGTCGCGCGCATAGCGGGCGTGGATGTCGCGTTCGCCATCTGCGAGGACCTGTGGCAGGACGGCGGACCGGTGGCAAGGGTCCGCGAGCAGGGTGCCGGGCTGCTGGTGGTGATCAACGGCTCACCGTATGAACAGGGCAAGACGCAGACCCGTCGCGAACTCGTGCAGCGTCGCTCCCGGGAGGCCGGCTGCCCCATCGCCTACGTGAACATGGTGGGCGCGCAGGACGAGTTGGTGTTCGACGGCGACTCGCACGTCGTCGATCCCAACGGGGTGACGCTCGCGCGTGCTCCGATGTTCGAGGAGGGCGTCATGCTGGTCGACGTCGAACTCGAGAGCTCGGCGGGTGGCAGCACACTGCCCGACGGCACCGATGTGGTCGTCATCGGCCGCTTCGCCGTCGACGCGCACCGGGCGCTGGAGCCGACCATCGCCGAGTTCCCGCACCCCCATGCCGAGGCCTATCGGGCGCTCGTCGTCGCCACTCGCGACTACGTGCGCAAGAACGGCTTCACCTCGGTGGCGCTCGGCCTCTCCGGCGGCATCGATTCCGCGCTCGTCGCCGTGATCGCCGCGGACGCCGTCGGCGCGGAGCACGTGCACTGCATCTCCATGCCCTCGCGATACTCGTCGCAACACTCGCGCGACGACGCGACAGACCTGGCCGCGCGCATCGGCTGCCCCATCCGCACCATCCCCATCGAACCGATGGTGTCCGCGTACGCGGCCGCCATGCCGCTGCACGGGTTGGCCGCCGAGAACCTGCAGGCAAGGGTGCGTGGCACCACCCTGATGGCCGTGAGCAATGCGGAGGGCCACCTCGTCCTCGCCACAGGCAACAAGAGCGAGTTGGCAGTCGGGTACTCGACGATCTACGGCGATGCCGTGGGCGGCTTCGCACCCATCAAGGACGTCCTCAAGACCCTGGTCTGGGATCTCGCGCGTTGGCGCAACGCAGACGCCGAGGCACGCGGCGAGGTGCCGCCGATCCCGGTGTCCTCCATAGACAAGGCGCCCTCGGCGGAACTGCGACCGGACCAGAAGGACAGTGACTCACTGCCCGACTACGACGTGCTCGACGCCCTGCTCGACCTCTATGTCGAGGGCGACCTCGGCGGCCGTGAGCTGGTGTCACGCGGATTCGATCCTGAACTCGTCGACCGTGTGCTCCGGCT